>JAFUDL010000313.1 GCA_017459225.1 Kiritimatiellia bacterium | reverse complement strand
CTGCCGCAAGGGCCGCCTCGGCCTCTGAACCGGGAATGTTCTGCAGCGCGTACAGCGCGGAGTGGAAGAGCGAAGGCTCCTTCTCCGCGAGCATCGCCGCGAGCACTGGCACGCTCGCCGCAGTTCCGCGGTGCGCCAGCTCCTGGCACGCCGTCATGCGGTCGTCGAGCTCGCCGGACTTCGCCACGCCCAGCAGCTGCGCCTCCGTCATCTTGTACACCGGCTGCCCTTCGAGCGCCGCAAACGCGCTGAAGCACGACATCGCGAAAAACAATGCAATTCTCTTCATTTCAGCTTACCTCTCACTTCTTACTTCTCACTTCTCACTTATTCACTATCCCCTATAACCTATTCCCTAGATTATCTGCCATCCCGGACGATGCGCGCGATAGAGCATGCGGTTCGCCTCCTCGTCGCCGATGAACTGCTCCTTCACGGGATCCCAGCGCATGTCGCGGTTGAGCCACTGCGCGATGTTGGCGCAGTGCGTCGAAGTCATGGAGCGGTGCATGAGGACGGGATTGGCCACGGTCTTCGCGCGAGACTTCACCGAGTTGAAGAACTGGCGCATGTGGTTCTCGGTGGTGTAGCCTGTACGCGCGCACTAGTCGGCAAGGATCTTGTTGTAGTCCGCGAGAAGCGACGGACGCGACACGTCGGGGCGCGTGTAGCCGTCGGCGCACGCCACCCATCCCTCGCTGCCCACGTACCTAACGCCGCACGTTCCGCGCCAGCCGCGCTGCTCGGCGATCATCTCCACGCCGTTCGCGAAGCGAAGCGCCATGCCGTTCGGCTCGGCCATGTTCATAGCCGGATAGAACACGGGCGACGTGGCCTCCATGCCGAGAGCGTCGTGGCACTGGGCGTAGGTGTGGGAGCACCAGTCGCCGATGATGCTCGTGCCGAAGTCGTAGTACTTCACCCAGTGCGTGAGGTAGCTGCGGTTGTATGGACGCCACGGGCATGGGCCAAGCCATGCGTCCCAGTCCAGCTCCTCGCGCGGCGGCTGCTTCTCGGCCGGCAGCCACTTGCGCTGCAGGTAGAGCGGAGTGCCGAAATAGAGATGCGCGTACACCTTCTTCACCTCGCCAAGGCGGCCGAGGCGCAGCAGCTCGTTGCAGACGATGAAGTTGGGCTCGCTGAGGCGCTGGATGCCGGCCTGGTAGATGCGGCCGTACTTCTTCGCGGTGGCCACCACGGCCTGCCCTTCGCGGACGGTCATGGCGGACGGCTTCTCGCAGTACACGTCCTTGCCCGCGCGCATGGCGAGACCGGATGCCGGCGCGTGCCAGCGGTCGCCAGTCGCGATGTGCACGGCGTCAATGTCCTTGCGCTCCAGCATCTCGCGCATGTCGATGTACGTCTTGCAGTCCTTGTTGCCGTAATGCGCATCGGCCGCGGCCTTGATGCTGTCGCGGCGGCCCTTCCACACATCGCAGATCGCCACGAACTGCACGTCCTTCTCCGGCAGCACCCAGCTGCGGAACACCCCTCCGCCTCTGCGGCCTAGGCCGATTCCCGCCACCACTATACGGTTGGACGGCGCCACCTTGCCGTCCAGCCCCAACGCTGACGCCGGCACAAGCCACGGCAGCGCCATCGCGCCGCCTGCGCGTTTCAGAAACGAACGTCTACTTGTCTTCTGCATCATTTCTCTCCTTGATTTGACTTTGCTTTGAATGTGAAAATCCTAACGTACGTAAATGCCAACGTTGACGATTGAGACATGGCAGACGTCAGTCTGTCTTCTGCATGTCGCAGAGGCGGCGGTAGGGACCGTTCGCCGCGTAGAGCTCGTCGTGCGTTCCGCGCTCCACGATGCGCCCTTCGTCCATCACGAGAATGAGGTCGGCGTTGCGGATTGTGGAGAGGCGATGGGCGATGACGAAGGTGGTGCGGTCCTTCATCAGGTTCTCAATGGCGTTCTGCACGAGGCGTTCGGTAACGGTGTCGAGCGCGCTCGTGGCCTCGTCGAGGATGAGAATGGGCGGATTGCGCAGGATGGCGCGCGCGATGGCGATTCGCTGACGCTCGCCGCCGGAGAGCGCGAAGCCCTTCTCGCCTACGTTGCGGGCGTAGCCTTCGGGCTGGGACATTATGAACTCGTGGGCGTTGGCCATCTTGGCTGCGGCAACCACCTGCTCGTGCGTGGCGGATGGGGTGCCGTACTTGATGTTCTCCTCGATCGTGTCGTTGAAGAGAAGCGTCTCCTGCATCACGCTGCCGACGAGCAAGCGGAGATCCGCCACGCGCATGTCGCGGAGATCCACGCCGTCCATCGTGATGCGCCCCGAGTACGGATCGTAGAAACGCGCGAGCAGTCCGCTCGTAGTCGATTTTCCGCTTCCGGTGCCGCCTACAACCGCCACCACCTTGCCGCGCGGGATGTCGAAGGTGGCGTGCGATACGGCGTCGCGGTCTGCAGTGTCGTAGCGGAACGAGACGTCCTCGAAGCGGATCCTGTCGTCGAACGTCGTCTTCGGCGCGGCGTTCGCCTTCTCCGGCAGCTCCATCTTCACGTCTAGAATCGAGAAGAGGCGCACGAGCGCGGCCCTGCACTGCTCCAGCTGCACCTGCAGCTTCGAGAGCTGCTTGATTGGGCGGTATATGAGCAGCAGCGGCGCGAGCATCGGCACTATCACCGAAAGCTTGACCTTAGCGAAGAAGCACCACGTCACGAACGCGCACAGCAGGAGGATGCCGACAGTCTCCACGGCAGGCGTCACGAAGAGGCTCCACCTCACGGCCCTGAGCGACGCCTTGAGCATGCTCTTGTTCGCCTGCTCGTACTTCCTGTTCTCGAACTCCTCGGTGTTGTACGCCTTCACCACCCGTATGCACGTGAGTATCTCGTGGATGCGCGAGCCCACCACCGAGAAGCGCTCGAGCGCCTTCTTGGCCCACTTGCGGATGCGCCTGGAGAGCAGCACCACGGGGCACATGAAGAGCGGGAAGCCCACGACGAGCCGCACGAGCGTGGGCAGCATGTCGTTATGCACCGCGCTCCAGATGATGAATCCCACCGAGACCACGATCTCGAACGGCGCCTCGGCGACCTCCTGCAGCACCTGCTGGATGATGTGCTGCACGAGGCGGGGGTCGCTCGTGGCGCGGCTCATCAGCTGCCCCACGTCTATGCGGCCGTGGAACTGCATGGACTGCTCCTGTATGTGCCTCAGAATCGCGCAGCGGATGTCCTGCACCGTATGTAGCGCAGCCCATGAAAGGCAGTATTTGTTGAGGAAAAGGAACAGACATCGCGCAATCGCCGCCAGTGGCACGATAACGAGGATCGCCACGAGAAGCGGCGCGCCCAGGGCCTCGTCCTCGTCCTGCAGCTTGAAGCCCAGCTTCTCGGCGAACTTCCGTATCTTGCCGAACTCCTTCTTGATCTTTCGCTCGCCCTTCGTGACGGCATCGGCCCGGCCTTCATCGCGCGCCTTCTCCGCAGCCGCATCCGCCCCGCCGCCATCAGCCGGCTTCTTCTCGGCCCGCTCAACCTGCTGCGCCGTGCCGCCCACCTTGTCGAGCGCCGGCTGTATCACGTTGAAGAACGGAAGCAGCGTGCCTGCGGTGAGTATTCCGCAGACGATGCCGAAGAAGATGCGCATCCTGTACTTTCGCGCGAATTTCCACAGCCTCCCGTACGCCTCCTTCGCCGAATACTCCCTGTCGAAGAACTCCTGCTTGTATTCATGCGTCTTCATCGCGCATCCCCCTCTTCCGCAATCTCCTCGTCAGTGAGATAGCAAGTGGGGTCCTCGCCCCACATGTCGCCAGTGACCGCTTCGCCGCGCGCGCGGAAGTTGCCGCCGCATATGTCGAGCCAGCGGCAGGCGCGGCAGCGTCCCTTCACATGCTCTTTCTTGTGGCGAAGAAGATCCAGCAGCGAGCCTGATGGCGGATTGCCCCATATCTCGGAGAACGGCCTCTCCTGCACGTTTCCGACCGGACGGTTCCGCCAGAACTGGTCGGGGTACACCGTTCCGTCCCAAGAAATGCATGCGATGCCCTCTCCGGACGAGTTTCCGCCGTTGAGCCGCAGCAGCTCCAGCGCCTTAGCCGCATTCGGGTGACCTTCCTTCGCCATCTTCATGTAGAGCGCCACGCCGTCGCAGGCGTTGTCCACCGTAAGCACCTCCACCGGGAAGCCGGAGTCGAAGCAGCGCCTCGTCTCCTCGATGATCGTCTCCAAAGCGGCCCTCGCCTCGGCGTGGTCGAGGTCCGTAGCCGCGATCTCCCTGCCCCTTCCCGTGTAGACGAGGTGGTACAGGCAGATGCGCGGCACCTTCTCCCTGCGCATCAGCTCGAAGATCGCGGGAATCGCCGCCACGTTCGTGCGCGTCATCGTCACCCTCAGGCCCACCTTCACGCCGCGGTCACGCAGGCGGCGAATCGCCGCAAGGGAAAGCGCGTATGCGCCAGGGCGCCTTCGGAACGCGTCGTGCACAGCCTCTGTGCCGTCTATGGAAATGCCCACGTAGGCGACGCCCAGGTCGCGTATCCAGTCGGCGCAGTCGTCGTCGATCAGAGTGCCGTTCGTGGAGAAAGTGACGCGCAGCCCCTTTGCCTTCGCATGGGCGGCCAGCGTGCGGATGTCGGCGCGGGCGAAGGGCTCGCCGCCCGAGAACAGCACAACCGGCACGCCGAACGCGGCCAGATCGTCTATGACGCCCAGCGCCTGCTCGGTTGAAAGCTCGCTCTGCGCGCCCTCGTGGGCCGCATAGCAGTGGGAGCAGGCTAGATTGCATTTGGGCGTGCAGTTCCACACCACCACGGGCCGTCTATGCGCGCCTCGCTGGTAGCGCAGAGCGTCCGACGCCTCTATCGTGCCGAAATATAGTTTCGAGATGCCAATCATGTCGGGGAATATTATACCAAAAAAACCGGCGGACGGACAATCAGTCACCGTTCGACCGTGGCGCCTTCGGGTCCATCCGCCGGAAACTCATTTCTGAAGACTCGCCGTTCGACTACGGATAGTCCGCCGGAACCGTGAGCACCTCCGCGCCGTCGTCAGTGATGGCGACTGTGTGCTCGAAGTGCGCGGCCATGCAGTGGTCGTTGGTGAGCACCGTCCAGCCGTCGGACTTCTTCACGTAGGTCTTCGCGCCCGCCTTGGTGAGCGTGATCATCGGCTCGATTGCGATGGTCATGCCGGGCCTCAGCACGAGCTTCGTGCCGGGCTTGCCGTAGTTGGGCACTTCCGGATCCTCGTGGACCGTGCGCCCCACGCCGTGGCCGATCCAGTCGCGCACGACGCCGAAACCGGCGTCTTCCGCGACTTTCTGGATGGCATAGCCCACGTCGCCGAGGTGCACTCCCGGCCCTGCGGCCGCGATGCCCGCGGCGAGGCACTTCTTCGTGGTCTCCACGAGACGGATCACCTCGGGGTCGCTCACGCCCACCATCACGGTGCGGCTGGTGTCGCCGTTGAAGCCTAGGGTGTTGATGCCAACGTCGCACTTCACGATGTCGCCGGGCATGATCATGCGCGGACCAGGAATGCCGTGGATCACCTCGTCGTTCACGCTCACGCAGATCGCGCCCGGGAAACCCGCGTAGCCGAGAAAGCTGGCGGCCACCTTGTTGCGGCGGCAGTAGTCGCGCACCACCTGGTCGATGTCGGCAGTGGTGACGCCAGGCTGCACCGCCGCCGCCGCAAGGTCGCGCACCTCGGCGCTCATGCGGCATGCCACGCGCATGCGGTCGATCTGTGCCTTGGTCTTTATGTCGACCTTCATCGCGTCAGATCGCCTCGAGGAAGGCGGCCGCGACGTTGTCCACGCCAGTTGTGCCGTCGACTGTGCGGAGGATGCCCTTGTCCCTGTAGTAGGCGATCAGGGGCTCGGTCTGCTGGTGGTAGACCACGAGGCGGTCCTTGACGGTCTCGGGGTTGTCGTCCTTGCGGATGGTGAGCTCGGTTCCGCACACGTCGCAGATGCCCTCGACCTTAGGGGGAAGGTTCTTGACGTGGTAGCCGGCCTTGCACTTCGGGCAGGTGCGGCGTCCGGCGATGCGGTCCTGGATGATTTCGTCGGGCACGTCGATGAGAACGGCGTGCGTGACGGGCGCGCCCATTTCGTCGAGGATCTTCGCCTGGGCGAGGTTGCGGGGGAAGCCGTCGAGAAGCATGGTGACGTCGCCCGTGGTCTCGGCCACTACGTCCTTGATCATCGTGGCGATGAGGGCGTCGGGCACGAGCTTGCCGGCCTCCATGTACGCGCTCGCCTCCTTGCCTGCGGCTGTGCCTTTTGCCACAGCGCCGCGCAGCAGGTCGCCGCTCGAGACGTGCTTGAGATTCGCGTGTTCGGCGGCGAGCCTGCCCGCCACCGTGCCTTTCCCCGATCCCGGGGCGCCTAGAAGAATTACAATATTCATAGCGCGCAATATTATAGCATATTGAGTGCCTAGTGCCTAGTGCCTAGTGCCTGGTGCTTAGTTTGCGTTTTGCGGGGGCGGCCCGTTTTGCGGTGCCGGCCTGTTTTGCGGCGGCGGCCTGTTTTGCGGCGGCGGCCCCGTCCGCCGCCTTTAACCCGACTTTCCAAGAAAAAAGGGAAAACTCCAAAAT
>JAFUDL010000312.1 GCA_017459225.1 Kiritimatiellia bacterium | reverse complement strand
TCGGCGTCGTGAAGGGTGTCGCCGATGAAGTAGAGCGGACGCGAAGGGGGAAGTTTGCCGTTTGAGCGCAGAGCGGCAACTAGCTCATGGCCGCGCGCGAGCTTGGATGCACCGTCAAGGTTGTCAACGCCGTATATCTCGTCGAAGAATTGGGCGATGCCGGCGAGGGAGATGTTGCGGCGGAGGATGTCCTCGCGCAGGGCGCTGAGGATCGACTGACCGAGGCCGAGGTCGCGGGCGAGAGCAAGGGCGGAAGGGGTGGTGGTGCGGATGGACTGCGGGGCTTCGGCGATGTAACGGTGGAAGTCGATGCAGATGCGGTCCCAGTCGTCGTCGGGATCCATGTGGAGCTGTTCGTAGAACGCGCGCGCGGGAAAACCGAAGTGCGCGCGGTAGAATTCGCGCGTGGTGAGAGGCAGATGGCGGTCGGCCAGCATGTGGTTGAGGGCGCTGACGGCGGCATCCACGTCGTCGAGGAGCGTGCCGTTCCAGTCCCATATTATGTATGGTGTCATAGGCAATATTATATCACCCTCGGAGTGTTTATGCCAGTAGTCATTGAGATTCTGGAATTTTGGAATTTACTGGGGAAGTCCACCATCATCGTTCACGGGGTCTGTCCCCAGCGTATTCCTTCAGGATCTCGACTACGCACGACTTGCCGGCAGGGACTTCGCCGCTGAAGGCGAAAGGCGTTGAGCCGGACAGCGTCGGGAGCGGCATTGACAGCGTACCCATACGGCGCGCCTTCCCTGTCGCGGTGACAACCACCTTCCAGGTGCGGCCGTCATGGCACACGAGCGATTCGTCCGCCGCAAGCGTTTCGTCGAACGTGTAGGTCGTTGCGCCGAAGGCGAACGTCGGCTTCGCCACCGGTCCCTGCACCTCCACCACGAGTGACGCCTGCTCGCCTAGACGTACCGGCACGACGTGCGGCCCCTTGAGACCCTGCTGCGGGGCATACTCAAACGGCGCAAGAGCCTCCACGCGCAGCGCATCCCGCATCTGCTTTGTCAGCGGCTTGAAGGCCGGACGCGTCTTCCCGAGCGCGAAGAACGTCACCTCTGCACGCACACCTTCAGGGGCCGCGAACGCACAGGCGTTCGCACCGGACGCGAGCGTGAGCATCGTAGACGCCGCGACGCGCGCCAACGCCGTGCCCGATTCGGCGTACTTCGTCCACGTGCCATCCTCGAGTTCCGCATATTCGCCCGACGCAAGCGCGAACGGTATGGCGAATCGTTCCCCGTTCACGATCACGGCTGCGTCCGTCACATTCGTCTTGGCTATCTCCCATGCCGACACCTCGCCGATCTCGACCGACGCCGATCCGCCCGCCGGAATGTCGTTCAGGTACGCCGAGAACGAGGCGATGTGGTTGACCGACACGTTGCTGCGGTAGATCGCCGCATAGCCTCCGTACGGCCACTGGTACCGGCAGAACTGCGCCGAGTCGCGTTCGCGCAGAAGGAACTTCACGAGCTTCCAGCCCGTGAAGTCGAGCCGCAGGTAATGCTCGGCTGTGCCGCCGTGGTATTCGCCCGGCGAGGTCAGCTGCAGATTGAGGAGCGCCCCCGACCCGTCGCCTTTCACCCATGCGCCGAACACGGTGCGCTTTGCGCCAATGTCGAAACCGGGGAAGTCGAACGCGAGACGCGCCCGCGCCCATGCGCCGTTGCGCGGCGCGGAGGCGTTGGCGGCCGACAGCTTAAACGTACGCCCGTGCGCGGCGTCTGTGCACGCGGGGTCGAACGACACGCGCACGCCCTGTGCGGACGCGGTCTGCATACGCGTGAATGCATCTGCGCCTGCGAGCGTGCAGCCCGTGGACTCGGCGCCGGGCGCGTAGAGCGCCTCCACGCGGAGCGCGGTCAGACGCCGCGTCGCGCCGCCGTCAACCGTCCACGTGCGCGTCCACGGCAAACCCGCGCGGTGCACATACGACTCCATGTCCGTCAAACACCACGTGCCGCCATTACTTTGGCGCAGGCGCGCCTCCGTCTCGGGCGTGGCGAGGTAGGCCTTCGCCTCGTCCGTGAACGCCCGCGCAAGGCGCGCGTGTTCGTACCAGCCGAGAATCGCGAGCTGGCGGCGAATGCCCACGGGGAGCGGACGCGCCGTGATGCCCTGCACGGACATCGCCGCGTCGTGCCCCGCGTTCTTCCCGGCGAAGTACTCCATGTCGTCGGGGAAGTGTCCGCGCGCAATCGACGTGGCCACGCGCGGTGCCCACCAGCCCATCTGCGGCTCGAGGAAGTTCGCGTTGCGGCCTTGGTCCACGGCCCACGTGATGTGCCAGTCGTGGAAACGCTTTGCGCCCCACACGGGATGGTCGACGGTGGCCATGCGCGTCTGGAACCACCAGTTGTTCGCGCCGCCGCAGCTCGCCTCGACGGAGGCCGAGTGCCCGTTGTTGCGCGTGAACTTGGCGAAGATCTTGTGGCGCATCGCGTCGATGCCGTAGCGCGTGCCCATGCCCTCGGAGCCGTCGAAGTAGAAGTCGTCGAGTCCGCAGAAGTTGTAGACCTCCGCGAGACGCGACGCGAGCTTCTCCGCAAGCGGCGAGTCGGGGTTGGGGTAGAAGGCGATGTAGCGCTGGTGGATGTAGTCCACGCGCGTGCCGGCGGGGATCGTGCCGGCGAGCTTCGTCGTCTTGAACGCGCCGCGCGTGAGCCCCGTGAACGCGTACGGCTTCTCGCGGCGGATGCCTGTGTACTGCAGCAGTTCGCCGCCAATGCGCAGGACGTTGCCGTTGGATGAGTAGGTGAAGACGGTGGAGTGTCTCGGGCCGGGCAGCTCTTCGACCACGAGTTCCGTCGCGTCGGGCGCGAGCGGCTGAGCGAGCGTGTAGATGTGGTCCGCCACGAGATTGGTGTCGCAGACGGGGTGGATCCAGTCCGCGCGCGGGTTGATGCAGCCGGTGAGAGAATGGATGCCCATCTGGAGCCCGGCGGCGTGCACGCGGTCCGCCGCGCGCTTCATCTCGTCTATGCCGCCCGGGAACGCCTTCGGGTTGATCGGGTAGGGTCCGAGCAGACCCGACCACGAGTAGTCGTTGAGGTGGATGATGGAGAAGCCAGAGCGACGCGCGAGGTCGATCCAGTAGTCGATGTCGCCGTCCTGGATGCTCGCGAAGACATAGCTACGGCGCGCCTGCTCGCTGCCCATCGACCATGCGCCGCCGCAGTCGCTCTGCGGCACGCCCGCGGCCTTCGTCATCTCCTGCAGCTGCTTGCGGAAGCCTGCGCGCGGACCGGCCGCGAGAAGGGCGCGCTGTCCCTTCGCCTGCGCGGCATCCACCCACACCGCGAGCGCGCCGCCACGGTACGACGGCTCGCCCGCGAGCTGTGCCGCACGCACCGCAACGGCGGACTGCTCGTCGCTCCAGGCGTTCGCGAAGCCGCCCTTCCACTTCGCACAGGA
>JAFUDL010000028.1 GCA_017459225.1 Kiritimatiellia bacterium | reverse complement strand
CTCCTGGATGCTCCTCGTCGGTCGTGGAATCAGTAACGCCGGCCTTGCCCGCCGTGACTCCAGTGAAGCCGGAAACGTCGAGGCGGCGCCCGCGCAGGTCGATGAACGCGCCGTCGCGCAGCGCCACCGCGCCGAGTCCGCGCCAGTCGCAGTCAGCCGCGAGCGCCGCATCGTCGGCGAGCATCAGCCCGGCGTATTCAAAGCCCTCGGTCACGGGGAAGCTGAGCGTCACCGCGCCTGCTATGCGTATGAACGTGGATGCGTCAGGCACGGCGCCAGGCACCTCTACGCCGCCTTCCATGACGCGCCAGTTGGCGGAATCAAGCGGCTTCCCGGCCGCGCCGCCGCCTGTCCACTCCGCGATGCGCTTCCCAACCGGCTCCACGACGAGCCGCAGATCGCCGCCCGTCCAGTCGCGCTTCACGGTCAGGCTGTCCGCCGCATCGAGGCTCGTCTCGACCGCGATGTCGCCCTCCGAAAGTCCGCACCCCTTCAGCACCAGATACTCGCCCACGCCGTTGCCCGCGAAGTTGTAGCTGAGCGTTCCGCCCGGCACGAACGCGCCGTTTATCCTCTGACCAGCAGTGAGAGCGAGCGCCTCGTCGATCGCCCACCTGCCATCGCCGGAAGCGGACGTCGCGCCCTCGCACGGCATCGCGGATATCTTCACCGTACCGCCGTTCACCGCGATGTCGCCCTTGATCGCGGTCTTCATCGTCAGCGTCCCCGTGCCGGTCTTCTCGATGTCCCAAGGCGACGTGAACGCGGTGTTGCTCAGCGTGGCGGCGGACGCCGTGGGCGCGTAGAGCACGTCGTGCGGCCCATCGAACGTCACCGTCGGCCGCGTGCACAGCGTGCCGTCTCTCGTATCCGCCACGAAGTAGATCGGCATTCCGAAATGGTCCTTCGCTGGAACGGTCCAGCCGCAGGTGGAGGAGATGTTGACCGTCTGGCCTCCGATGAAGATGCCGTAGTAGCTCTTCGTGGAGGGCGTGTTGGACCTGAACGGCCGCGCCGTCGTGAACACGAGGTTCGACACTCCGAGGCGCGGCCACGCGTTCACCGCGTACCCGATGTATCCCATGCTCATCGTGCCCGCTCCGACAATCAGCGGATCGTGGTTCCCCAGCATGTTGAACGCATCGGCGTCAATGGACCCTTCCACCTCCAGCTGATACGAGCCGCCGAACTGGTAGTCCTTGGAAAGCGTGACCGACACATTCTCGCCTATGCCGGTGAAGTTAGCGCCCTTGTTCGTGATGCGCCTCGCGCGGAACGTCGCCCGCTCCGCTGCCGCCGCCACATAGTTCGTGCAGTTCGCGGCCGCTTCGTCCAGGATTGTCGCGTCAACAACGATGTCCGCGCCGGAGAAGTCGTTGTCGCCCTTCAGGCGCAGCGCGCCGTCGGCAGCGAAGAACTGCACTCCCTGCCCGGAGAACGTCACGCCGTCGCACTCAAGCTCGCCATCCGAGCAGATGCGCCATCCGTTCGCGCTGTCGCACACTCCGCTCTTCACATAGCCCTTCACCGTGAGCGATCCCGAGCCGCCCTTTCTGAACAGCGTGCTCTTCGGCGCGGCGAAGCCGCCGCCTAGCGTAACGTTGAACGAACCCATGTTGTACACGACCTCGCCCTCGCCGGTGAACACAACGGGCACGTCGTAGGAGAGGTCGCCAGAGGGATTCTCCCACTCTGCAGTGATGTCCACAAGGGACCTGCTGCCCTCGTCCCACTTGTACACTGCCGCCGGATTGTCGATCTGGCCGAGCGCGTTGAGCGCCGGGTCGAGCGGCGTGCGGGGCCCAATGGGCTCGTCGGGAGAAGGACCCGTCGCCAGACGGAAGCCGAGGTAGTTCGCATGACATCCCGCGGTGGCGATGGACGGCTTGTCCGCAGCGCGCATCCACGTGCCTTCCTGCGACAGCGCGGGCGATCCGAGGATGCGGCACCATCCGCTCACTAGATCGACCGTAGCCGTCCATTCCGCCACCTCGCGGCGCATCTCGCCGCCAAATGCCGTCTCTAGCTCGTCCACAGTCGGCAGCCTGTACCCGCCGCCAAGCCACGCGATGAACTTTTCGATGTCATTCTTCGAAACGTTTACGGCCGGCGCATCGTCCCTGCCCTCGGGGAACGTGAACGCCTCGCCCACGGCGTCCTTGTACTCCTTCCACTTCGCGTTCGTGACGGGCTTCTCGGTGAACTGCGCGAAGGCCGAGGGGTCTGCGCACGATGCGTGCTGCGACGGCGCGGGCGCCGTGGCCGCAACAGTCTTCGACGTGATGGAGAACTCGTCAAACACGCCGATGTAGCTGCCGTCCGCATTGAAGCCGTGCGCCGAGTAGGTGAGCACATTGCCGTCGACCTTCAGTTCGCCGTAGCCCTGGAGGCAGCCCATGCGAACTGGCTCGGCCGGACCGAGAACGTCCGTCTCCGTCACGCTCTTCTGGCGGGCCCAGAGGTAGGGAACGTCCCTGTGGCCACCAACGAAGGTGGCGTCGCCGTAGTTGGCGTTCACGCTCTCGACATGGTCGAGATACCCCGCGCCGCCGTTCGTCACCTGCATGATGCCGTCCTTGTAGATGCGCTCGTAGCCGTGCATGTGGCCGGAGAGCACCATGTCCACCCCGCCGGCCTTCGCAGTGTCGAGAAGCGCGGTGTTGTTGTTGCCGCCCCAGCACTCAAGCCAGAACGGATAATGCTGGGCGAGGATGCGGAACTTCGCGCCCTGCGCGCGCTCCGTGGCGAGCAGGTCCGCAAGCCACGTCTTCGTGGCTGCGGCGGTCATCAGGCCGTGG
>JAFUDL010000311.1 GCA_017459225.1 Kiritimatiellia bacterium | reverse complement strand
GCGAACGCGGCGCGCACGTTCCAGATCTCCTCGTACGTCATTCCGAAGAGCTCTGTGTCGACGTCCGTGAACTCCTCCATGCCCTTCTCTCCGGAGACGCGTATCGAGGCGTGGGGCGTGTGGGTGTCGATCGTCTGGTCGCTTCCCACGCCGCGCGCGCAGATGATCTCGTGGCGGTCGTACGCGGCCTCGCCGCGCGGCAGGCCCGCGGAGACCTCGACGGAGCAGTTGACGTCGTTCGCGAGCTTCACGAGCGCGTTCACCGCAGGACCGTTCGCCACGGCCATCACGCGCACCATCTTTGCCGCGCCGAGAAACGCCGCCACGTCGAGCTCGCGCGCGAGAATCGCCTCCACGTTGGCGCCCTTCGGCGCAAACGACGCGAAGCGCAGAGTGGAGACGCCCTCTAACGTTCCGTTCTCGGTCATCTTCTTCAGCTCCACGATCTTGCGCTCCACGCGCTGCGGCATGAGGGGCGTTGCGCCCACGAAGCAGTGGCCATCCTTGATCGTGATCTCGCCCTTCCGCGCGCCGTACTTGTCGCGCAGGAAATCGAGGCCCTTGTTCATTTTCTTCACGTTCATTGTCTATTCCTTTTGAATGTTGACAGAAATCGTTTCACTGTCCGCCCATGAAGACGGACAATGAAAATTATATCCCATTTTGCCTTCGCAAGGCAAGCGCGAATTGCAAGAAGTGCCTAGTGCGTGGCGGGTGGGTGTGAAATCTGCAATCTAGGCCAGGCGCCACACGCGGTCGCGCGGAGACTTGACGGACGGAAACGAGCACACCGCCGACTCGCCGTCCATCAGCGTTGCGGCGCCGGAATCCACGCGTATCTCCGTGCCGCCGAGCGCGTTCGCCGCAAGGAGGCACTTCTCAAGTCCATCGCCCGTGCCGAAGTTCCACACCTCGTCTGGCTGGGCCAGGCGCGACGGTCCGTCGTATATTGATTCGTCGCCAAGCGCGGCAATGCGGCCAAGCGGATCCGGCAGGCCTGCGAGCGCCTCCTTGGAGACGGGCGAGCGCTCCAGCGCGGCCTTGACGAAGGGACCGCATTCCGTCACGCCCAGGTCGTGCGCTGCGTACGGCGCGAGCGCAGCGGAACGGTTCACGGCTCGCAGCGCATCCACGCGTGCGGCAATTTCCTCGTAGGTCATCGACGGATCGAGGTCGATGGGCGCCTCTTCGCCGGTGAACTCAGTACGTGCGGCGTCCGGCAGGCGCGGCTCCACGAGGCGCTGGTCCGCAGCGTCCTTTGGCGGCACCAGAAACTCGCGCAGACGCGACGAGAAGCGCTCGTATGCCGCCGGCGCGATGGTGGCTCGCGGGTAGAGCAGATGTATGAAGCCGCTTGCGTGCGAGACGATCGTCACGCGCTCGTGCTCGAGGGCGCGGCGGGCCTGCTGGGAAATAACTGTGCCGTTGGCCCACATCGCGCGCGTCACGAGGCGGCGGTTGTTGGTGAGAATGCCGGTGTCTACGTCGAGGAAGTTCTGCGAATGAAGAGGCGTGGCCATGAGGAAGATGTCGTCTAGCGGCAGGCCGCACACCACAAACGCGGCGGCGGCGTAGAGGCCCGCAAGAGAAACGCATTCGCCTGCGCCAACGGCGTGTCCGCTCTTGCGGCGGAAGGCGTCCATCGCCTCCACGGTCTCGGTCTTCCAGTAGGGGATCACGTCGCCGGAGTACTTGTCGAGGCCGAAGTGGCGGCGTATGTCGATGTCGTAGTAGTAGACGTCGCCATGGTAGCCGAAGAGCGCGTTTGAGCCGGATATCTCCTCGGGGGAGAGAAACGAGGCGAAGCGCGCGAGCTCACGCGGACGAGTGGTCAGGCCCCACGTCTCGAGGTCGAGGTTGAAGGTGTAGTTGTCCATTATGTGCTGCCGCAGACGCTGAAGACGCCGTTTGGGACGCATCTCGCGTATGCCGGCGAACCACTCGAGCTCCCGCCACGCCCATATGCGCGGCGAGAGGATGTTTGCCAGCACAAGCGCGTACATCAACGCGGGGAACACGAATATCTCCATGTCTGAAAGCGTCGCGGCGGCAGACTTTTCCTCTGACGATATCTCTTCCATCGAAATCATTCTCGTTTTCTCTTTGTATGCATCGCATCCTTTTTGTCGCATGCGTTCAGATTATACCATATCCAACATCCGCGCGGCAAGCATCGCCGCAGAGTCAAAAACGAGGTGGAAAAGGAGAAAACACAAGGTGATGCAAGGTGATGTTTCCGTGACACGCGCTTCCGGTTTTATGGTATAATTTGCGCCATGAACTTCAAGCAATGTCTAGTCGTGGCCCTTCCGGCGCTCCTGTGCGGCGCGCTGCTGGGCTTTCTTGCCGCTCCAACCACGGCGCCCGTGCCCATTGATGAGGACGAGACCGAGACCGCCGAGGCGTCAAAGCCCGCGCGGCAGGCGAAGCCCGCCACTGACGACGCGGCGCTCAACCGCCTTCGCATGCGCATCAAGGAGCTCGAGCGCCAGCTCGCCGTGCGCAGCGCAGAGACGGCCGAACCCGTCGAGCCCGCCACTAACCGTCCGCCCGAGGTCGCGCGACGCGATGGACCTCCCGACTTCCGCAACCGCCTGGAGGAGATGCGCCTGAACGACCCCGAGCGCTACACGCAGATGACAAACCGCTTCGCCTCCTGGCGCGCGAGCCACATACAGCAAGTGCAGGACCGCCTGAACCTTCTGGCCGCAATGGACACTTCCCGCATGTCTCCCAAGCAGCGCGAAAACCACATGCGCTACCAGGAGCTCGTTGCCCGCCAGACCGAACTTGGCGACCAGCTCCGCCCCGGCGGCGCCAACCTCTCGGACGAAGAACGCCGCCAGATGCACCAGGAGCTCCAGCAGGTATCCCATGAGCTCAACCGCCTGGGCGACGTCGAACGCGACACGCTGCTGCAGCAGACAGCCCTTTCCTTCGGAATAAAAGGCAAAACCGCCTCAGAGGCCGTCGAGACGATAAAGGCCGTCTACCAGGCCACGAGAAGCAGCTGGGGTGGTCCCGGCGGTGGTCGTGGACCAGGCGGACCTGGCGGAGGCCGCGGCGGCCGTGGCGGACGCGGCGGACGCTGAGTCCGTTAGAACTCGAGCGCCGCGTACATCTTCGCGAGGAACTCCTCGTATGAGAGGCGCTCCTGCTGCATGGTGTCGCGGTCGCGCACCGTGAACTTGCCGTCCTTCGGCGATTCGGGATCCACGGTGATGCACCACGGAGTGCCCGCCTCGTCCTGACGGCGGTAGCGGCGGCCGATCTGCCCGCTCTCGTCCCAGAACACGTTCACCTTCTTTCGCAGCTTGAGGAAGATGTCCTTTGCCATCTTGTAGCTGGCTTCGTCCTTCTTCACAAGCGGGAACACGCCCACCTTCACTGGCGCCACCTTCGGATTGAAGTGCAGCACCGTGCGCACGTCCTCCTTGCCCTTGTCGTCCGTGAGCTTCTGCTCTTCATATGCTTCGCAGAGAAGCGCGAGCATGAGGCGGTCGACGCCGGCGGAAGGCTCGATCACGTGCGGCACGTACTTGCCGTCGAAGAGGCTCAGGCAGAACTTCTCGGCGGCGATCGGATCCGTGCCGCACGCCACCCAGTCCTTCTGCACCTTCTCGATGAACGCCTTGCGCGCCGCGTCGTCAAGCTTTTTCGCAGCCTGCTTGAGAGGATCGTCGAACACCATCTGGCTCTCGCCGGAGTACTTCTGGTGCTGCGTGAGGTCAAAGTCGCTGCGCGCGGCGATTCCCTCGAGCTCCTGGCGTCCGAACGGGAAGTCGTACTCGATGTCCACGCAGGCGCGGGCGTAGTGGGCGAGCTCGTCGGGCTTCTGCCAGTATTCGACGAAGCGCTCGGGCGGAAGACCGACCGCGGTGAGGACCTTCTTGCGCTGCTCCACCCAGTACTTGTGCCACACCTCCCAGCCCCAGTCGTCCTGCACCTCGCCGTCGAGGTCGGGATTGTCGGCAAGTGTCACCACGTGGCCGTGGAGGATCTCCACCGCCTCGTCCGGCCGGATGAAGAACTCGAGCTCCATCTGCTCGAACTCGCGGCTGCGGAACGTATAGTTGCGCGGCGTCACCTCGTTGCGGAAGCTCTTGCCCATCTGCGCTATGCCGAAAGGCACGGACTGGCGGCTCGTGGAGAGGACGTTCTGGAACTGCACGAAGATGGCCTGCGCCGTCTCGGGACGGAGATAGGCGACATTCGACGGGTCGTCGATCGGACCAACGATCGTCTTGAACATGAGGTTGAACGGCTTCGGCTCCGTCATTTCGCCGCCGCAGTACGGGCAGGAGAGCGCATACGCCGGGTTGACGGCCGCCGCCTTCTTGCCGAGCTCCGCGCGTATGTCGTCGATCTGGTCGGCGCGCATGAGCTTCTTGCACTGCTTGCACATCGTCATTGGATCTGCGAACGTGTCGAGGTGGCCGCTCGCCTTCCATATCTTCGGGTGCATGATGATCGTCGCGTCAAGTCCGGCAACGTCCGTACGGCCGCGCACGGTAAACTGCCACCACGCCTGCTTCACGTTGTTCTTGAGCTCGCATCCGAGCGGACCATAGTCCCAGAATCCCGGCATGCCACCGTATATCTCAGACGAATGATAGATGAATCCGCGGCGCTTGCACAGCGCGGCAAGCGGATCGAGCGACGACTTGTTATCTTCTGCCATTTTCTCTTTTCCTTCGTTTTGCGGCAACGGCTGGATTGCCGCCCCGTACAAAAAACCGTTTCGCCCAAACAGGGAGAAACGGGTCTTTTAATGGCTCGGGCGGCTGGATTCGAACCAGCGACCAATTGATTAACAGTCAACTGCGCTACCACTGCGCCACGCCCGAACGTGGTGGTTGAAAACGCGGAATAGTGTATCATATCCCGCGAACATACGCAAGGGCGAATTTAAACTTTTTTGGCATCCGCGGGACTGGCGGCGCGGTTGACAAGGCGGACAATGCTTGCGTACGGAACGCCTGAATGCGTGGCAAGGCCGATCTCGCACGTGCGCGAGTTGCTGTAGCCGTGCGCAACGCCCGCCTGCTCGATCTGCGGACGCAACTTCCTGAGCGCCCATTCGTTCAGCCCGGGATGCGTGAAGCCCTTGTCGCCCGCAAACGCGCAGCAGCCCACCTCGTCCGGCACGAAGACGTCCTTCGCGCATGCCTTCGCAACGCGCACCATCGTATCGGCAAGCCCCATCCGCCGCGTGGAGCAGGTGATGTGCAGGGCCACGCGCTCCTGCACTGGCTTGATGCGCACCCTCTCCAGCACGAACTTCTCGATGAACTCCGCCGGCTCGTACATGGCGAGGCCCTTGATCTTCTCGCGCATTCTGTGCAGGCACGGGCTCTGATCGCAAAGAACGGGCCACTTCCAGTCTTCGGACGCCTTTCGCAAGGCGGCCTCCAGCTCCGCCGTCTTGCGGTCCGCGATCTCCGGCATTCCCTTCGACTCCCATATCGTTCCGCAGCAAAGGCTCTCCATCCCTTCCGGGAACACGACCTCGTATCCAGCCTTCCCCAGCAGCTCCACCGTCTCCTCCACGAGGGGCTTCATTCCCGGCGCCTCGGCACCCATGCGCTGGTTTATGCACGACGGGAAGTAGACCACCTTCCCCGCGCCCTTCCTGTCGCCGCGCGCCGCAGACGCCGCACGCCTGCACATCTTGCGCGCATTGACCGGTCCCGGCGTAGAAGGCGTCCAGAGCGGCACTGCGCCGAAGGAGCATCGGTGGAGCGCCCTGCACAACGCGCCCATCGCGCGCGCGCCGATGACGCGCCGCCCAAGCGCCGCCATGCCAAGGGCCGCCGCCGCGAATCCTGCGACAAGCGGAAAGTGGTTCGCCGCGAATCCGGCAGCGCCCTTCGCAAGCGTCGAGAGTTCGCGGCCGCGTATCACATGCACAAGCTCGCCCGTGTTTATGCCAACGGGGCACGCCGTGGAGCAGAGTCCATCGCCCGCGCAGAGGTCACGCCCCACCTTGCGGAACTCCTTCACGAGCCGCCTTGCCTTGCGCTGCGACTCCTTGTCGCCAAGCGCCTCCAGCCGCGCGATCTCGCGCTGCACGACGATGCGCTGGCGGGACGACATCGCATACCCGTGCGCCACGCACTTGACTTCGCAGAAGCCGCACTCGATGCATCTATCCACGATCGGGTCGAGACGCGGCAGCGGCTTGAGGTTGCTTATGTAGGCTTTTTCATCCTCGTTGAAGATCACTCCAGGATTAAGAATTCCATCCGAGTCGAAGAGCGTCTTAACGTCCTTCATGAGCGAATACGCATCGTCGCCCCATTCGCGCCGCACGAACGGCGCCATGTTGCGTCCGGTGCCATGCTCGGCCTTGAGCGAGCCGTCGTACTTCTCCGTGACGAGAGATACGACGTCGCGCATCATAGAGTCGTACTGCGCCACTGCCTCTGGCGTGTCGAAGCGCTGGTTGAGGATGAAGTGCCAGTTGCCGTCGAGGGCGTGCCCGTAGATGACGGCGTCGGGGTAGCCGTGCGCCACGAAGAGGCGCTGCAGGTCCTCAGTAGCCTCGGCTAGGCGACTGATCGGCACTGCGACGTCTTCGATGAGGCATGTGGTGCCGATCTCGCGCGTACCGCCCACCGCCGGGAATATGCCGCTTCGCATCGCCCAGAAACGCGCCACCTCGGCGGGTTCGCGAGTGAAGGCAGCCGACGCTTCGAGCTTGAACGGGGCGAGAGCCACAAGCAGCCTCTCGCGGCGCGCGGCGAGATCCGCCTCGTCGGCGGCCTCTATCTTCACGAGAAGCGCGCCTGCCTCGTCCGGCAGATTCGAAAGCTCGGGGAAGTCCTTCTCCACGGCCCTCATCGCGCGCCTGTCGAAGAACTCCGCAGCCACGGCGGCGCGTTCGGACTTTATCGCCACCACGGCTTCGCAGGCCATGCGCGCCGTGGGGAAGAGGAGAAGCGCGGACTCGGAAAGCGGCGCGATCTCTCCCGTCCTGAAAGTCACCTCGCTCAGGAACGCAAGCGTTCCCTCGCTTCCGGGAATCAGATGGGCGATGATCTCGAACGGATCATCGAACTCGACGAACGGAAGAATCGTGAGCCCCGTCACGTTCTTGATCGCGTACTTGCGGCGGATGCGCTCCGCGAGTGCGGCGTTGGCGCGCACTCCGTCGCGCAACGCGAGAATTCTCTTAATGAAGTCGCTGTGCGACACGGCGAACGCGGCTCGGCTTTCGGCGTCCCCAGTATCGAGCACGGTGCCGTCGGCAAGGACGATCCGCACGGACTCGATCATGCGGTAGCTGTTCGCGTGGGTGCCGCAGCTCATGCCGGAGGCGTTGTTCATCACGATTCCGCCCAACATCGCGCTGTTGACGGAGGCTGGATCTGGCGTGAATCTGCGTCCGTATGGCTTCAGGATCTCGTTGACCCTGCCGCCAACGATGCCTGGCTGCAGGCGTATGCGCGCGCCGCCCTCCAGCACCTCATAACGTTCCCACTTCTTGCCGCACACGACGAGAAGCGAGTCGGTTATCGCCTGGCCGGAAAGAGATGTGCCCACGGCCCTGAACGTGATGCTCCTGTGTTCGCGGCGGGCGCGCGCCAGAATCGCCTGCACGGCGGCCTCGTCGGCCGGCATCAGCACCTCTTCGGGCAAGATGCGGTAGAATCCGGCGTCAGTGCCCCAGGCAAGCCGTTCAAGCGCGCTTGTAAACGTCTGCATTGCAGTATTGGATGTCGCTTTCATTGGATGAGTCAATTATAGCACATTCCGTCCGTCTCGTACACAAGCACAGGGCACACACTTGGCATCTTCTCCTCCGTCACCTTCCGTTCATGAGATCATCTCCGTGATTTTCGCTTCTGCAAATCTCCGCTCGCGCAGTCGTCCTCCGCGAAGCATGTCGATGACGGCGAGGCGAT
>JAFUDL010000310.1 GCA_017459225.1 Kiritimatiellia bacterium | reverse complement strand
GTCGCCGCTCAATCTGACGCGGCCAGTTCCGTCTTCGCCCACGATGAAGCCGTAAGCCGAGCAATCTACTGAGCCTGCGGTCATGTTGTAGGTGCCTGCGGATCCGCCGTTGCGGCCAACGCAGAGCCATCCGGTCACCGTAACTGCGCCGCCGCTCTGCTCGACGCGTCCGTCGCTGTACTTGCCCACCTGGAAATTGCCGTTGATCTGCGCCGTGCCGCCGGAAATCGTGTAGAGGCTCTCGGCGGACTTCGCCTCGCCGTTTCCGGGCGCGTTAAACTGGCCCACGTACGATTCGGCAATGCTCGTGAGCGAACCGCCGGTCTGCACGAACGTGCCGCGTCCCTTCGTGCCGCCCACGCAGAGTCGCGCATTGTTGATTTCGCCGCCGGAGAAGTTGAAAGTGCCCTCAGACCCCACGTCGTATCCGATGTTGAGCCTGCGCTCGCCTGTAGTGCCGACCGAAAGAGCGCCGTTCGACATGTTGATCGCGGAACCACTTCCGCTGCGGCCGGCGTAGAACCAGCCGCCCGTGCCCACCACGTTCGCGCCGTTGGTGAGATTGATGATGCCGCCAGTCTCGGCAACCAGGTCGAAGAACGTGCTTGACGTGCCCGAACCGAACTCCACATCGCCGCCCTTCACGCACAGATACGGTGCGCGCTGGTCTCCGGTGACGGTGAATCCGCCCGTGAAGCTCACATCGCCGGAACCCGTCTTGTTCAGCCAGCGAGTGCCGTCGATGGCACTGATCGGCCCGTCTACGGACACCTTCCCCTCGCCGGGCGCATCGAGCGTCACGTCGTCGTTCGACATCGTGATGGGATTCGCGAGAGCGATCGAACTCTCGGCGCCGCGCGCGTCGAGGATGATGCGGCTGGACGTCAGGTTCTCGGTCGTGCCAGGCACGATCGTCGTGTCGGCGGAGCCTAGCGTGATCGCGGTTGCGCCTTCAAGCGCGGCGAAGCCATATTCGTTCGCGCCATCTGCCACGCTGAACTCCCCCGCGCCGGCACCAATCGGAAGCACGGCGCTCTCCTCCAATGGCGCCCAGGTGCCGGAGAGAATCTTGAGCGGCGACGCTGCCGGAAGCCCCTGGCCGCGCTTCGCGGCGAGCGTTCCGCCTTCAATGCGCGTTTCGCCGCCCCATGTGTTGCTGCCGGTGAGAGTGAGGGTGTTCGGACCAGTCTTCGTGAAAGTGGCGTTCGCGCCGAGCGTTATGTCGGCATCCCATGTGACGTCGCCCTCGCTCGTGTCGATGCCGAAGCCTGCGTCCTGAACGGCCGCAATGCGCGCCGCAAGCGCGCTCACCATGTCCTGCGGGAACGTGGCGCCCACAGCGACAGCGGCGCCGGGCGCGATCTCGAGCTTGTCCGCGCCAAGCGACGGAAGCGCGTTCTCCGCCTTTAGAACGAGCGTTCCCTCTAGCACCCTCATCTTGCCCTTGAACGTGTTCGCGGCGGCAAGAACGAGCGTGCCGCCGCCAGTCTTCACAAGGTCGCCGCCCGTGGCGTTGGGATGCGCCTCGATCGGCTTGAGGATCGTCGCGGACTTTCCGGCGGGCACGTTGATCGTTCCGCCTCCGTCCTTCACGTACACGTGGTCGAGCGTGGTCTTGATGAACTCGCCCTGCACGGCAGGCACGCCGTTGTACACGAGCGTGCCGCCGTCGAAGTTGAACTCGCCCGCGGTGCCGTTGTACTGCGGCTGCTTCTCGATGAACGACACCTTGATGGTGCCGCCCGTCCCGAGGTTCACCTGCGAGCATCCGTTCACGGAAAGCCGATTCTGCGTCTCAAGCGTACCGCTGCCGCTCACGTTCAGCGTGCCCTTGCCCGCCTCGCCCACGATTGTGCCGTAGGTTGTGCCGGTGCCGCTCAAAAATCTGCCGCCCGTGAGGTTGTACACGCCCACGGCGCCTTCGTAGCGGCCTATCACGAACCACATGCTCACGCTCATCTCTCCGCCAACCTGGTTGAAGACGCCTCTTCCCTTGCCTCCCACATGGCCAGTGCCCGTCACACGCAGCTCGCCTGCCTCAAGACTGTAAGTCGAGTCGCCGGTGGACGCCTCTCCGCCAACCGCAAAGTTGGGATCCGCCGCCTGCGTCACCGACAGTATGCCGCCTGTCTGCACAACGCCGCCCGCCGCATTGCTTTTTGGCGATGCCACGTAGAACCTTGCCGGCTTGAAGTTACCGCTCTGCATGAAGAACGTCGCAGGGGAGTTGGCGCCGTTTTCCGTGCTTCCGAGATTGAATCGCCCAACCACCTGCTCCAGGTCGGCGGCGCCGTCGAACGTGAGCTCGGCTCCTGCCTCCACGTTCACGGTGTCGCCCGCCTCCGGCAGCGCGCCCGCAGCCCACACGGTCGGATCCAAATACCTTCCCGTGCCGGTGAACGCAACATCAGCGGCCAGGCATACGTCTGCAACGCACGCGCCAACTACGGCCAGCAGAACTTTCTTCATGATGTCTCCTTGTGTTCGTTGTTGATGTTTCAAAGCGAAATGAATTCTAGCGAAGGATGAGGAAGAAACCGGGACGCTGCCCGTACATCAACCATCCGGCCTCGTAGAAATAGTGGTTGCCTTCGGCGTCGCGCGTCTTCATGTCGACGCCGACGAAGGACGGCGCGCCCATCACGCGCACCGAGGTGCGTCCCTGCGGCAGCTCGGGCCTTTCGAACGTGGCGCCAGCCTCGAACACCACAGGACCCGCAAAAGAGCGTCCTGCGGCGGCAAGCCTTGTGCCGTTCTTTATCGTGGTCGTGCCGGTGTATTTCTGGTCCTTGCTCACAGTGAACGTGCCTCCGTTCACCGTCACTCCGCCCGAGCCCGCGATTGACGTTGTGATTCCCGTATCATGGGCGTTGAGGAACGTGATTCCGCCGGGTCCCAGCACGAACGGGTCGTTGGAGCCGGCGTAGATGGAGCAGTTGAAGAAGTCGGCGTTGTCCACCATGTTGTCGATCTGAACTCCATCGAGACGAGCCTCCCACGAGTTGATGTTCCTCACAACGAAGCCCTGTATCTTGAGCGTGCCACCCACCATCTCGAAGTCGGCGTCCGAGCGCGCGGGGAATGTTTCGGTGCGGTCGTGGCCGCCGAAGATGAAGCCGGCGAGGAACCAGGTGTTCGTGAGCGCCACATGCGCTTCGCCTCCGCCGCGGCCCACCATGAACAGCTTGTGGTAGGAGTTGAAGTCAATCTTGCCGCCTTCGCCGTGGATGATGCCGGTGCAGCCGTTCAGGCCAAGCTCCGTGGAATGGGAGTCCACATGGTAGAAGCCGTTGTTCGACACCTCCACTATGGCCTTTGCGCAGGTGCCGTCTCCAATGTAGGCGTTGTCCCACAGGGAATGCTCGTTGAGCTCGCCGCCGTCCTTGATCGTGAGGCGCATCGTATCGCCCACGGCCGGCATGCTCATGCAGAAGCTGCCCTGCGTCTTTCCGTTGGCGCCAGGGATGTTCAGCACGCCGCCCGCGCCTATCGTCATGTCGCCGCGCGGCATGACGTATCCGGACGCCGTGAGGTTGATCGTGCCGTTCACGAGCTCGAATCCGCCGTAGAAGAGATTGTCGCCGTTCGCGGGCGTGATCGTCACGGCCTGCGTGGCGCCGCCAAGGTCGAGGCGTCCGGCGAGGCGCAGGGCGTCGGCATTGGCGACGAGCGGGTTCGTGCGTGCGCCGTCGGGGATGCC
>JAFUDL010000309.1 GCA_017459225.1 Kiritimatiellia bacterium | reverse complement strand
GAAACGACTATGACGAATACCTTCTCTCCGTGCGTTTCGGCGTTGACTACATCGTCAACCGCTACTTTTCGTTGTATGCGAACTTCACATGGGAAGAGAACTGGTGCGAGAGCCATAGCAACTATAACTACGACCGCTTCCGTGGTACGGTTGGTATGAGGTTCCATTACTAGTAATTGGCGCTGGCGAGCGTGGTTAGATGATCCAGAGGTTCTTCTCAAAATACGGGCTGGCCGTCCATCTTGCGTTGCTTGCCGCCCTGCCGCTCGCTCTCACGCCATTCTTGACCACCGCCACGACGCTGGCTTCAGTCATTCTATGGCTGAGCGCGTTCGGGGCGGTGTGGTTTTTCACACAGCCCGATCTGCGGCGCGGTGAACACATCTCGAGTTCGCGATCGCGCCTGCGCCACGAGCTGCTTGTGGATCCTGTGTTCTGGTTTATGGTGCTTGCGCTTCTGTATGCGCTGCTAAGATGGGCCAATACGGGCATTGTGGTTGAATACGACGTGGAGAAGGTGCAGTGGTTCGTAAAGGAACCGCCGTGGCCGGGATTCCCTGCCAGCGCAAAGGGGGCGGGACTGCTTCCCTTCGCTGTGGCACTGGCCGCCGCCTTAGTTGTCCTTGGCGTGAGGGATGGATTGGGAACAAAAGGCCGCGTTGTGTTCGGCGTGGTGGGCGGCATGGTGTCGGGCCTGGGCGGTCTTGCCGCTGCCGTTTGCGCTTGTGCAGGCGAGAAGAGTTTCGTCGCCGCGTCTGCCGACATGGGTTTCGCCGCCGCGCCATTCTGGGCATCTTCTTTTGGCGTTTGGCTTGTCGCCGGTCTCGCAAGCGCTGCGGCAGCCGAGGTTGAAAAATGGACGCATTCACGTATACCTCACATTCTCAGCGTTTCCGGCAACATTGCCGCTCTGATGTACTTCGCGCCGCCGCTCGTGGCTGCCGCATGGGGCGTGCTTGCACTCGCCACGCTGATATTCTGCTGCGTCTATGTGGCGAAGAACAAGTCGTTGGGCGCCATGGTGCGCTATCTGGTGTTGGCCATTCTTGCGGTTGCAGTTCCGGTGTTCATGGCTATGGCCTTCATGGAGCCGCGATTTTTCATTCGCCGGCGCGCGTTCATCATGAAAGCCGCTCTGTCGTTCCCCGATGCGTACAAGAGCCAGTCTGAAGTGCTCTCGCGTCTGGCGCGGGACATGTGGCAGGATCGTCCCTGGTTCGGAGTTGGCTGTGATGCCTTCCAGTTCCGTGCGCCGTTCCTGGCCGAGCAGGAGGATTGGGCAGTGCTGCCATTGAAGCCCCTTTACGCTACAAACAGCTACTGGAATCTCATTGCGGAGCGCGGCATCGGTGGCTGTCTGCTTCTCGTTGTGGGCTTTGGCCTTCTCGCGGCCGCCTTCGTGCTGCAGTGCGTGCGCTTCTTCGTCCGATTCGGAAAGTCGCATTCCGTCGGCCGTGCAATGCTGGCAGTGCCGCCGGTTGTCTGGTGTCTTCCTCTCGCTATTGTGCTCATTGCCCTTGAGGGCATAGTTTCGCCCGTGTTCACGGTTGGGACGATCATACTCACATGCGTGGTTCCGCTTGTGCTGTCTGGATCCTCATTCCCCAACGCGTCTTCTTCAGATGAAATCTCGTTGCCCGAGCCTGAGCCTGAAGAGTCCAAGACGCGGCACCATCATCACCACCATCACCACCATCATCATCATTCGTCGGGCGACGGTTCGTCGCATCACCATTCGTCTCATAGCCACGAGTCCCATGGCAGTTCGTCGCATGGTCACTCGGAGCAAGGGCACGAACATCATTCTTCGGAGAAGTGACTATGGCATCCTCTTCATCTTCATCGTCTACATACGGACAGAAGCCGCTGTACTACGGCACGTCGAAGTCAGCACCGATCTACTACGGATCGTCGTCGCATCCTGCCTACTACGGATCCACGCCCTATTACTACGGCGGAGGCGCGTACGGCAGCTCTTACGGCGGCCAGTCGAATTCGCAGGACGCCGACTCGATCGTCGGCACAATCACCCTGGGCCGCGTGCTGCGCGTCATTACCCAGCGCTGGATATCCGTTCTCGTGTTTCTTCTCGTGGGCCTCGTTGCAGCTTTCGCCGTCTACCGCATCTCGCCCACCATCTACGAGGCGAAGAGCGAGTTCACGATGGACACCCGCAACCGCCGCGCCTTCAAGAACATCGACACTAACGCCGACCAGCTCTTCGACACCGGCAACTACGAAGAGATTTTCAACACGCGCATCTCGGCCTGGCGTTCGGACAAGATCGTCACCAAGGTCGTGCAGCAGTACCGCGCCAACTACCCCGCCTCCACCACCACCGACAAGGAGATCATCGAAACAGTCGCCGGTTCCGAGCTTGAACTCGTGCGCCACTCGCGCCTGATCACCATCGC
The DNA here is from genome assembly GCA_017459225.1 of Kiritimatiellia bacterium. Classification (GTDB taxonomy): domain Bacteria; phylum Verrucomicrobiota; class Kiritimatiellia; order RFP12; family UBA1067; genus RUG572. Next base: position 2,334 of record JAFUDL010000309.1, on the reverse strand, counting down.
CGTCAGATCCACCAACCCGCAGCTCGCCGCCGCAATCGCAAACGCCTATGCCTCGGCTATCGACTCCTACACCGACGAGGAGAACAAGGCCCGCTGCGACAAGGCTGTGACGCGCATCACCGAACAGGTGGCGAACCAGAGGCGCGTGGACGAAGACATCTCAAAGCGCCTTCTCAAGTTCCGCAAGGAGAACAAGATTGACGAGATGACGGCCGCCCGCGATCTTCTGCAAACCTCTCTCAAGGGCTGCACCACCGACATCCTTCGCTTCCAGAGCGACATCACCGCTGCATCCGAATGGGTGGCCGTGCTAGAGAAGGCGCAGGACGAACCGGACAACTTCGCCTCATTGCCATCGTCCATCCCGCGCTCCGCTGAAATCGGTGGTGCCTATAGCGCCCTTGAGAGCGCCAACTCGAGTCTCAACCAGCTTCTTTCCACCCTCACGCGCCAGCATCCCGCCGTCAAGGCGAAGGAGAAGGAGCTTGAGTCTGCCAAGAAGGCCTTCGTCCGGGCTGTGGCCAATGCGCTCTCCACCGCACGCGGCAACTTGAACGCATACAAGAACCAGCTCGCCGTCAACGAGAAGCGCAGCGACGAGCTGAGCAGACAGCTGGCTGAGCTTTCCCAGAAGATCATTGCGGCCGATTCGGGCCTAAAGCAGCTTCTGAAGGAGCAGGAAGTTTCCACGACGATTCTCAAGGACCTCATGCAGAAGGAGAATGCCGCACGCATCGAGGCCGAGCAGAACAACGAGATCATCCGCATCGGCCGCCCCGCCGTGGTGCCCACGAAGCCCGTGCTGCCGAACCCCGTGATCATCTTCTCCGGCGGCGCCGTGATTGCGCTTGGTCTGGGTCTCCTCTTCGTGCTTGTGCTTGACCACATCGAGGATACGATCGTGTCGCTGCAGGATATCGAGGGCCGCCTCTCCCTGAAGGTGCTCGCGGTTCTTCCCCACGTTCGCGGCAAGAAGCGCGAGCAGGTGGCGAAGTTCATCATCGAGAACAAATACTCGCAGTTTGCAGAGGCCTTGGCAGGTCTGCGCAACCTGCTAGACTCGCCGCGCTACCAGCCCATTTCACAATGTGTGCTCATGATGTCCACCCAGCCTGGAGAAGGCAAGACCATCACCTCATGCTCGCTCGCCATTTCGAACGCGCGTGCCGGCAAGCGCACCCTGCTCGTCGACTTCGACATGCGCCGCCCGCGTCTCGCACGCGTGTGGGGCATAAAGGATCTCGACGTTGAGCACTCCTTCTCGCACTATCTCTCTCGCAAGGACGGCGCGCGTGACTTCAAGTCGCTTGCCCATCCCAGCGGCGTGGAGAATCTAGACGTCATCGTGTCGCTGCCGCCTGACAATGTGAACCCCGCATCCGTCATGGGTTCGCAGGTGGTGCCCGACTTCTTCAAGTGGGCGCGCGCCAACTACGCACGCATCGTAATCGACTCGCCGCCTTTCGGCATCGTGGGCGACGTGATGACGCTCGCGGCGATGGTGGACTCCGTTATGATCATGTGCTGCCCCGATCGCACGCACTTCAAGCCCATCAAGCACGCTGCCCGCCAGCTCGGCGAATCCGGCGCCACCGTGATCGGCATCGTGGTGAACGACGTCGAAATGGGATCCTCCGCCGCGTTCTCGCAGAGCGGACACTCCTATGGCTACGGCTACGGCGGTGGCTATGGCGGATACGGCGGCTATGGCGGATACGGAGCATACGGCGGATACCGCGCATATGGCGGCAGCTACCGTCCCTACGCGCCTTACTCGCCGTACGGCCCGCGCAAGTCTAAGAAGAAAGATGGTAAGGACGGCAAGGACGGCAAGAAGTCCGCGGAAGAGGATAAGCCGCTCGCGATCAATCCGACCGACAAAAAGCCCACTGCCGAAAAGAAGCCTGATGATGACAAGCCTCTTGCCATAGATCCGGCCACAGGCAAGCCGCCTGCCAAAGACGACAAGCCGTCTCTCGCCGAAGAGGCGGAAAAGGCCACCAAGTAGGAACATAGCCATGATGAACAAGCGTTTCATCGTCACGGGGGGAGCCGGCTTCATCGGCTCCGCCCTTGTTCGCCATCTAGTGCGCGACCTTGGTGCGACGGTGCTTGTGGTGGACAAGCTCACGTATGCTGGCGTGCCCGAATCGCTGCGTGACATCGGCCTCGACCCGACCACGCTTGCTTCTTCAGAACCTAGACTCTTTTTCCAACAGTCCGACATCTGCGACGGCGAGGCGATGCCGCGCGCCTTCGCGGAATTCCGTCCGCACGCCTTCTTCCACATTGCCGCAGAGTCGCTTGTTGACCGTTCGATCGACGGACCTGGCG
>JAFUDL010000308.1 GCA_017459225.1 Kiritimatiellia bacterium | reverse complement strand
GCATAAGCTCCCGCCCTCAGACGGCAAGGTGCGCGCGTTCTCGGTGCGTATGGGCGAGATGTGGTACACCGGCGCTCCTGGCGCGACGCTCCGCTTCACGTTCCGCGGCACCTGCTGCCAGATCTACGACCTGCTAGGTCCAGACGGCGGTCAAGTGTGGATCACTGTTGACGGCAAAAGGTCCGCCCGTCCAGTTGCCCGCTTCGACAGCTACTGCACCTACCACCGTATCGCCACCCTTGGCGTGTTCAGTGGCGAGGACGGTGTGCACACTGTGGAGATCACGGTAGACAAGGACCAGCCCTCGCGCCAGCCTGTCGCATTCCGCCTGAAGAACCCCGCCGCCGATCTCGCCGCGCCTAAATACCAGGGCACCAAGTTCTGGCCCGCGAAGATCATGCTCGTGGGCGATCTCGTGACAAACGATGAATGATCAAAAAAGGGAATCTCATCGAAATGAAAACGAGAACTATGGCAGGTGTTTTTTGTCGTCAGATGGATCGTGGCACGATCGCTGCATTCGTGGCGTCGGCTGTGGCGGTTGCGCTGACTAGTGTTTCGTGGGGTGATGCGCAGTTGCGCTACACGCCAATTTCTGGTGGCTACAGGGCTAACAACGGCGACGGCGAGTTCAACCGTCCACTCTACGGATGGCACGGCGACGATAGGGAACTGAACCCATGCAAGTCCCTCCCGTGGACGAGCGACCGGCCGAAGGTCGCTCTGAAGGTTTTCCGTGGCTACAGGATCGACAACAAAGTGCGCGGCGTGTTGCAGTTCGGCGACGGAACCGAGGACGTGGAGTACCGCTACGTGTGGGGACGCGCCGAATATGACCTGAAGGGCAGGGGAACAGTCAAGATGGTGCGTAGCGCACAGTCCGACGGTCTCATCGTGGAGACGACGGGCGATCTGCCGCCAAAGTTCGACGGCGAGTGGGAGCTTGCCGCCAAGGGCGAGCGTGGCGGTGCGACGTACTATGACTTCGAGCGCAAGGGCATGCGGCGTCCGGCGTCAATCGACCCTGCGGCGGCGTTCATCGCCGCCACCAACCATTTCGAGCGAATCGCGCGGACGATCGAGATCAAGACGCCAGATCCGATACTCGACTCGCTTCTCCCGTGCCAGCTGCTCGTGGCGGACGCGATGTTCGAGGGCCGCCACATCACGCACGGCGCAACGAACTGGAAGCAGGCCTTCGCGGGATGGCGCGTGGGGTACATCTGCTACGCGACGGGCTGGGAAGAGCGCTTCAAGGAGAACGCCCGCGAACATTTCCGCTCCCAGCGCGCGGACGGACGCATCCCCAACGAGCCGAAGCGCGACTCCATGTACAACATGTGCGAGGAGTTCGCCGTTTCCGTGATGCGCTACTGGAGGTGGACGCACGACGACGACTTCATGCGCGAGATCGCCTACGACGGCGTGAAACGGCATCTCGAGTGGATGGACCGCAACATGAAGGTACCGGATACCGAACTCTACGAGAACTGGCTCAACACGTGGAACACCGACGACAAGTGGACGAACGGCGGCGCGGGTACGATCTCCTCCGCCTATTACGCCTTCGACTGCCGCGTGATGTCTGAAGTCGCGCAACGACTCGGCAAGGCGGACGACGCCGCGTACTTCGCCGCGCGGAGCAAGGCCGTTGAGAATGCGATTGCTAAGAGCCTGTGGCATGAGGGCGACGGCGTGTGGGGCGAATACCGCGAGCGCTTCGGCCTCAAGCGCCTCATGCGCGCGCCAGATCTCTCTACCGTTTACATCGCGATCGACAACCTCGTGCCCGACCTAGTGCGCAACCGCCGCGCTGTGTTCTGGGTGGAGGACAACGTGCCGACGTTCTTTGCCAAGGACGGCGCGTCGCTGCTCTACTCATCCAACCGACTGCCGATGTTCTGGACATCGTGCGGACGCTACCCTAACGAGACGATCTTCTGGGCGCTTGCGTGCTACCAGGCGGGCGAGCCGGAACTTGGCTGGCGCAACCTGCACGACGCGGCGGCGATCTCCGCACGCGGCGCTGGCTGCGGGCCGGGCGTGGGCACATGCGACCTCAACTTCGACTTCGCCTGCTACTCCAACATCGATTTCGCTGACAACACGGCCGGATATCTCCGCGCCGTCACGGAGGGCGTGTTCGGCATCGTAGAGGGCAGGGAGATTCGTCCGTCGTTTCCCGCGTCGTGGAACGAGGCGGAGATCAAGTCACCGTACATTTCCTACCGCTGGACGCATACGGGCGGCGTGGAGGTGACGGGCGGCAGCCGCGCCGCGACGGTCAAGATCGTCCCCGCGCCGAAGCCGCAGTTCGCGGGTGCGGCGATTCCCCCGCGCCACACGCGGTGGGGACACTCCAAGGGTGAAGGCTCCGATCTCACCGTTCCGCACGGCGCGCAGGCGGAGTTCGTGGATATGTCCAAGATGTTCAATCAGAACCTGCGACTGTTGCATACGGGGAAGTATTCGCCACGCATCGCCAACAAGCCGTGGTCCGGCATCCCGCGCACGCTCATGGCGAACGGGCGCGCTTGGTGGGAACACCACGAGACTGTTGGGAACCGCCACTGGCCGAAGGACTACGCCGTGCCGAAGACACTTGAACGCTGGCCGGTGGACGGCGCGCTCTCGACGGAGTACGGTCTGGCGTTCCACCTTGGTCCGAAGGAGGGAAAAAACGCCGCGTTCACCTCGTTCTACGAGCAGTTCCCTGACGCGGTTGAGATTCCGCTTTCCGGCAAGGCGTGGGTGCTTGCGCTGCTCTCGGCCGTCGTCACGAACCCCAACGTCGCGTGGATGGAGGCGGCGTGCGTGAAGGTGCAATACGCCGATGGCGCGGAAGAGGCGCTCTCGCTTGTCCCGCCCGACAACTGCGACGACTGGCTCAACTATTCACATGGGCAGTGGAGTTACTACGACGCGAAGCGCGACAACAAACCTTACGCGCTAAAGGGGCGTCCTGTGATGCTTGACGAAACCGCCCATGCAAACGCCCACGCCATCGCTCTGAATCCCGCGAAGGAACTGAAGTCGTTGCGCATCGAATGCCGGGGAACAGAAACCTTCGTCGGCCTGCTGGCCGCAACGCTTTATCGATGATTCACTCGCACCATCGTCTTCTCTGGACAATTCCATCTGTGCGATAGATGTGAAGGACATACCGGGGACAGTCCCCATGGACATACCGGGGACAGTCCCCATGGGGATCAAAGTGCGGCGAGGACATGCCTGGGACAGTCCCCAAGGACGACATACTGGGGACAGTCCACAAGAGGGCATCTCGACATGCCGGGGACTGGCCGTACGCATATCGGGACATACGCATATCGGGACAGACCCCAGCCACATGCAAGCGCACATCAGGGGGACAGTCCCTATGCGCAACAGGGACCGTCCCCACGAATACGTAAGATCGGCATTGCGAATGTGGTTTCACGTACACTTTCTACTTGGTCGCCACCTGCTTTGAATGCCGTCAATACTATTCACTGGCATGCAAAGGTTCAAATTGCCCATGAACTGGCATTCTGCACCGCCTCCACTGCACGCCATGGCAAAACGCCTCCTGCGCACGGCTCGTTGCCGTGCGCTTCAGATGCGAATGCCATGTGATTTCGGGGACTCCTCAACGAGATGTCGGCATATGGCGGCAGCGTCCCATCCTGCCCGCCAACCTCCGCTCCGTCGTCAGGCGGCGCGCGCAGGCGGCTCCTCCCACAGGAGCGCCGAGCACATCCGCGCGGAGCGCGTCCCAGGCGCAGGGAATCCGCCGGGCAGCCGGGAAAGAGCCCGCCGCGCGAACTTGACCGAACCTATGAACGCTC
>JAFUDL010000027.1 GCA_017459225.1 Kiritimatiellia bacterium | reverse complement strand
TGATCGACACGGACGTGGACGTGGGATGCGTGCGCGTGACAGGCGGCACGATGCTCTCGTTTGAGTCCGCCTCCCTGATGGCCGCCGGCAGCCGCCTCGCGCTTGCCGACGGGCAGCTCCGCCTGTGGTCGCTCGCCAATCCGTTTACGGCGCCCATTGCGGCCGAGAGAGGCGCCAACCTCCTTGGCACCGGAAGCGGCACCGCCGTGGTGGAAGGACCGATCGCGGTGGACGCCTCGGCAACCCTGAGCCTCGGCCTTGGCGGGCGCACGATATACCGCGGCGGCATTTCAGGTGGCGGCGCAGTTGACGTCACGCTTGGCTACCACATGATCGCGAGCGACTTCGAGAGGGATTCCGTGAACGTGAACGGCACCGACGCCAATGCGCCGAACGCGGCGCTGTTCATCGGCGACGCCGCCACATCCTCCGGACTTGAATACAAGACACCTTCTGCGGTGACGCTTGGCAACGCCGGCATGTTCGGTCTCGCCCCCGTCACGAACACCACCTACCGCAATCTCCAGGTGAGCGGCACCGGCGCGTTCAACCCGTGCTTTGTGGAAACGGCCTCGAGCGTGACGGCGCGCATAGAGGATACGGAAATGACGCTCGACTCCATCCGCATGGGCACCGGCGACAAGAAGTCTGCCGGATATGCCGTGCTGGGCAATGGCGTGGACATCACGGTTAACAAGATATATCTGGGCGACTGCGGCGGCGCGCCTGGCCCCGCCACGCTAACGCTCGAGGAGGAATCCCGCGTGACCGTGAACAGCGAGGTGATCATTGGCCGCTGGGGCGGATGGAGCCTGGGCACGCTGCACAAGATCGTGGTGGACGGCGGCGAGCTCGAGACGGTCGGCGACGTGATCCGCGTGGGCTACGACACCTGCTACGGCGAGCTCTGGCTGAACGACGGCGTGCTATCCCCAAGAGGACTCGACATCCGCTACAGATGGGACAACGGCAACGGCATGACCGTCACGAACACCGTCAGCCGCGAACTCTTCGTGATGAACGGCGGCACGCTCAATCTCGGCCAGCTCGGATTCAACACGCAGCGTGCAATCCCGATTTGCCCTGCCGCGTGGCTTGGCGGCGGCACTGTGCGCAACAGGCATCCGTCCAATGACGAAGGAGCCGGCTGGAGCATGCGCCACAAGTACCTGCACATGGCGTTCGAGACGTGGGGTAGGTTCGAGGGTCCGCAGAGCGTTGAGCCTAACATGCTCGTGATCGACCTTGACGGCAAGAAGAGCGACTTCCGCACGGCAATCCAGGGCAACGGCAACGTCACGCTCAAGGGCGGCGGCGAGTTCACGGCCGACGTCGACGTGAAGGGCGGCGTGAACGGCAGCTGGAAGATCGAGAACGAAGGCGTGAACGTGCTCAAGAACGTCGCCGGCTTCGCGGGCGGTCTCACTCTCGCCCCGAACGTGACGGTGACGCTCGACATTCCGGACGAAGAGCACATCGCCGGCGTGAACATATTCAGCGCCACGGCCAGCCGCACTACGTCGCCCACGCAGGACGAATTCGCCTCGGCCGAATGCGGCGCGCCCTGCTGGTTCGCCGACATCACCCCTCTCACCACGCTCACCCCGACACCCCTTTACACGTCGTTCCGCTTCGAGGGCGACTTCTACGTGGAGAACGCCGGCAGCTACACATTCTGCTGCACCTACGACGACGAGCTCGCATTCTGGGTGGACGGTTCCGAGGTGTGCAGAAACGCCGCGTGGAACGGATACGGAAGGGGGGCGCTCAACCTTGCGCAGGGCTGGCACAAGTTCAAGCTCGTGGCGAAGGACCTTGGCGGCGGCGCAGGACCCAACCCGGCCGAGTGGTCTGCAAAGAAGATGGCGATAGGCTGGCACTTCGGCGAGACGACGAGCGAAAGCGCGGCAGACTACGAGCCATTCGACTCGAAGTCGTTCCGCATGCGCCCGGGCACGTCCGTGCGCCTCGTGCGCAACTTGATAGGGCAGGGCGCATACACAGACGCATGGACTGATCCCCTCTACACCGAAAGCCGCGTGCTGAACACTCTCCAGGTAATCCACGATGTCAACTGGGCTCTTGGAAAGAAGGCGGTGTGCGAACTCTCCGGATGGTTCCTCGTCGAGAAGGACAAGGGCGGGGAATGGTTCTTCAACGGCGTGTACGACGACCGCATCTCGCTCAAGATCGACGGCGAGACCGTGCTCGAGACCACGGCGTACGCAACTGCCGCCACCGGCAGCATCACGCTTGAGCCTGGCTGGCACGCGTTCCAGGTGCGCACGTTCGACTATGGCGGCGGCATCTCCAGCACGCGCGGCAACGCGCTGAACTACAGCGTGGGCGGCGGCGAGGCAACGCCGTTCGACGAGCGCACGCTGCGCATCTCCGCAACGCCATACGGACGCATTGCGGGCGTTCTGGCGCTCGGCGAAGGGGCCTTTCTCACGAATGCGGCATCCACGCCGTGCGCGGTGGAGGCCACGCTCTCCGGCACTGGCACGCTTGACGGGCAGTTCGTGCTGCGCGGCGCAACTTGGGAGCTCGAGGGAGTGGCGCGCGCCTCCGACCTGAAGGGCGTCACCTTCTCGAACTCGCCCGCCAACGCGCTCGCGGGGCTTGGCAAGATCAAGGTCGCCTTACAGTGCTGATGCGTTGAAGTTGTGCTATCCCAAGAACCACAAGAGAAAGGAAGCTGCCCATGAGGCTGGAATGTTTTGGCTGCACTGCCGCGCTTTTCGCGTTGACGCTTGGCGCAGTGGAGCTTCAGACGGCCGGCGAACTGCTGGTTGATCTCGACGCGACTACGCTGGAAGGGTATTCGGAGGGAAACAACGTGGAGGCGTGACCCAACGCAGGAACAATGCCCGGCTTCGTCTTCGTCAACACCCACAACAAGACGACGCGGCCGACCTATCGGATACGCAACGGCGCGCCTGCCATACGCTTCGAAGGATCCAGTTCAGGCAGCATGACTAACGGCGTGCCCACGCCGGACTCGCTCACGGGCAACAATCCCTGGACGGTTGAAGCGTGGGTTGCGCCGACGAAGTCGGTGACGGACATACGCTATTTCCTGAGCCTTTCGACGTACAAGAACCTTAGCGACAACGCCTTGACGCGCGCGGGCGCAAGCTTCACGGCGACGCGCGAAATCGATCTCGTCGAGGCCATGGACAGCAATTCCGCGTGGATCGGCTTCACGGGCGCGACAGGCGGTTCTAGCGCACGCCAGCTAGTGTACGATTTCAACTTCGCATACGACGAGGTCGATCTCACATCGCGCTATTCGAACCCGTTCGTCGTCAATGGCGCGGTGCAGATGAACCTCGGCATGGGATCGGTGGGATTCACCAACCTGACCCTGGCCGACGGCGCGGCGATCACGGCGTCCTCGCAATACGAAACGGAGCTGGAGCTCGCCGGCACGAAGCTCTTGGGCAGCGCGGCTGTCACTGCGGCCGAAGGCGTGCCGATCGTCCTCGACGGCACGATCACGTTCGCGCCCGACACTGGCGTTCTCAAGCTGACGGGCGATGTGCGTTCGAACGGCAAGGTGAAGCTTGAGCTCTCCTCGCTCAAGAGCATACGCAGCCTGATAGACCTCTCTTCGGCCACGACCACGCTCACGGCCGACGACTTCGAGATAGTGGGCGACGTGCCCCCGCCTGTGCGCATCGCAATCCAGAACGGAATGCTCCGCGCGTGGCGCAACGTCTCAACGGTGCTCTTCTTCCGCTAGAGACTGGCGAAGATCGCGCAGAGCGAAATGATGGTAGGGACGGCTCACCAAGCCGTCCGCAATGGCGCGC
>JAFUDL010000307.1 GCA_017459225.1 Kiritimatiellia bacterium | reverse complement strand
GTGCGGGGATTTCGGGGCATCCCCTAGGATTTCTTTGCACATAGTATAGCATTACCAGACGAATCATGCAAGCGTAAATCGGAGAATTCTAGCATTTTTGATTTAATGGGCAGACACTACATAGTCTGGTTCAATCTTCAATGCGCGCCTATAACAGGCCTCAATGTCCGAGAGCTCCCACTCTCGGTTTGAGAGCTGCATGCATGTACCTTGAATCGTGAGCATTCAGGGGGGGGGCGGTCATTAAAAGGTATCTGTGTAATCATGTCCAATACATCATCGGGACTCTATTCTCGCCTCAATTTTTCTATGCTTAACAATAATCCACCTGTGATACGCTTCTTGTTAATGTTAAACGATGTCATAGCCATACCAGAACTCCTTTCGCTTTTAATGGCACACGCCATTGTTTTTCTAATCAAGTCGCTTTCTTTGTTCAATAAGCTTCTTCATCTGCTTTGCCCGCTTTCCAAGTTCATCATGTCTTTTAGACAATCTCAAGATCTCTTCATATGTTTTTTCTGCCAATTCAGAATGATATGACGGAGACCTCTTCTATGCAGCACTTATATGGAAGGGTCTGACCCTTTTAGTCCTCTGCCTCTCATAGGAACTGCCTCATTAGATCATTCTACGTTAACATTTCCTTTACTATTAACTTTTGAATAGAATTTAACGGCTTTCTACTGCTGATAATATATCTTGCAAATTGGTCTTTTACATTCTCATGATTTACAAAGATTATTGCATTTGCAGCTTCTTCAAGCAATTTTTTCTTGCTCTCTCTATCTGGTGTATCTGGGAGTGACACCAGTATATCATGCAATGTATCAAGCTTTTGTGCCAATGTCATGATTATTCATTCCTTTATAAAAGTGGGACTAGGGCTAAAGCTCCCGTACCACCAGTGCTTACTACATAAACTACTCCCCCAACTACCACTAACGTTCCTATTGCTAATTTATTTTCATTAACCCATTTAACAGCTTCATCAATACATTCAAAATAACAGCGGTTAGCAGTATGGGGGACAGTTCCCTTCAAGTCCCCGCACAGTCTCTTTCATGTGTAATTATTTTCGCTAGGCGCGCGCCGAGCGCAGGTTGAACGCGAAGAAGAGCGGGCGGTACACGCCCTCCATCGCGGCCACGCGCTCGAACGTGCCCTTCGCTCGGTCGTACGCGAAGCTGCACACGCGCCAGCTCTCCTTCAGTCCCGCAAGGCAGAACCTGCCGCCGGGGAAGAACTGGAAGTCGCGCGGGAAGGATCCGCCAAGGCGCGCGTTGTTCAGAAACTCCATCGCGCCCGTGGCGGGATCGATGTTGAACACGCTGATCGAATCGTACCCGGAGCGGCTTATGTCGCGGTTGGAGCAGAAGAGCTGCGTGCCGTCTTCGCTCACCTTGATCGCCGCCGCCTTGCACGCCTCCATCGCCTCCTTGGACGTGAGAAGCGGCAGCGTGGCCACATGCTCGAAGCCCTCGCCCGTGTAGCGGAAGCTCGCAACGAGATTCCCCAGCTCGAACACAACGTACGCGAACTTGCCGTTCGGATGGAACACGATGTGGCGCGGACCCGCCCCGGGCGCGAACTTGCGCGTGTCGATGCACGCGGCCGGCACAAGCTTCATGCCCTCGGCGCGATTGGCAAAGTCGTACGCCATCACCTTGTCGAGCGTGAGGTCCACCACCATCTGGAAGCGTCCGTCGGGCGTCACCACCGAACAGTGCGCGTGAGCGCGGTCCTGCCGCGGCTTGTTCGGGCCGTCGCCCTCGTGGCGCACCTGGCAGCGCGCGTTCACCTCGCCCGCCTTCCCGGCGCACGCAGAATCTATCGAGCCGTCGGCCTTCAAGTCGGCATAGCCCGCCGTGCCGCAGCTGTACTCGGCATATACGAGCGCCTTCTCCGAAGGATCGAGCGAAACGTGGCACGGCACCGTCCAGCCCGTGGGAATCTCGTTCATGAACGTGAGCTTCTCGCCGGCCGCCCCGCCCAGGCTGAACGCCGCAAGTCCGCCGTTGCGTCCACCGGGACCAAATGCCCTGCGCCCCAGCACAGAGTAGAGACGCGTGCCATCCCTGTTCAGCGCCATGTAGGTGGTGTCCGCGTACGCATCGTATGCGGCAAGCGTCTTGAAATCGCCAGTATCCGCATCGCATTCGAACACGTGAATGCCTTCATTGCGGTTTTCGCCCGTGGCGCTGCCTACGTATGCGGTGTACTTCATAGCGGAATCTCCTTTTTCTGTGGAAGCTCTCTGGCTCTGCCGCGCTCACGCCATCGCCTTGTATTCGGCCTTTATCACCTCGTCGGCGCGTGCGAGCACCTCCTTGAGAGTGCCCGTCTTCACACGGTGCCAGAGCTTGAGGTCGTCGAGATCGGCCACAGTCACGCCATGGCCGCAGTCGTCGTAGAAGGTGTCGATGTTGCGCGGCACGCCGAGATCCACCATCAGCACGTTGCGGTCCAGCACGGCGGCGCTCATCTCGCGCGTGACGACGGGACGCGACGAGTCCACGGCCGAGAGCACGATGTCCGCCTCGGCAAGCGCAGCCCCGATTTCGCCAAGCTGCACAAGTTTCGGCGCCACACCCGCCACTGACGCGAACTCAGGCCCAGAGAGATCCGGCACGTTCACGTGGTACGCCCACGTCACGCGGCATCCAAGGCGCATGAGCGCCGCCACGGCGCCGCGGCCCACCATGCCCGTTCCCACCACGAGAACGTTCGTCTTGTCGTCCACTCCGCCATGCACTCCGAGATAGCGCACCGCAAGCTGGTCGATCTCCGTCACACGCAACAGACCCTCCACCTCGTGGCGGACGGCCTTCGAGACGCGCAGCACCTCGGCGCCCGTGAAGCGCACTGCCCCCGCGCTCCACTTGCGCTCCTCCGCCTCGGCGAGGGAATCCTTCAGCTGCGAGACGATGTGGAACTCGCCGAGCAGGGACGACTCAAGCCCGCTCGCCACTCTCACGAGATGGCGGAACGCGTCGAAACCGCGCATCTCGAAACGCTCGCTCTCTGCAAGTCTGTCGAACCCCGCCAGCCGCCGCAGCGTTGCCGCCACAAGCGGATCGTGCGCCGCCACCGCCACTATCTCCACGCGGCTGCATGTGTTGAGAATGAAGAACTCGCGCACTCCGCGCACGCGCCCCATCAGCGCGCCCAGCTCGGCACGCTCCTCCGGCGGCAGATGGTACGGCGCGCGCTTGCGGCTCGGCAGCACTGCGTCGCTGGTACCTATCACCAGAAGCTCCAGATCGCGGCGCTCGCCGAGGGCGCTCTCGATCTCCTTCTTCGCGTCGCGCGCCGCCGCGCAGCTCTGTCCGCTCGTGGATACGGCCACCGTAAGCTCGCCGATGCGCGTGACTGCGGGCGTGGTGAAGTCGCCGTCGCTCCAGTTCATGTCGGCGCAGCAGCACGGCACGCGCGCAAGGCGCGCCTCGTCGAGAACGGCGCGGTTTACGTGCTTGTCGTCGGTACAGGCGAACACCACCAGCTTTCCTGCCACGTCGCCAGGCGCAAATGCGCGCCTCTGCCACGAGATGCGCCCTTCCTCCGCAAGCGCCTTCAGCTCGTCAACCGCCTCGGGGCACACAAGCTCCACCTCCGCGCCGGAGTCCAGAAGGCCCTTCGTCTTGCGAAGGCCCACGCGCCCTCCGCCCACAACGAGGGCTTTGCGTCCGTCGATTATGAGGTTCAGCGGAATCGTATTCCTGTGTGGACGCCCCTCCCTATGCATCCTTCACCCTTCCGAAGATGTTTCCGTAGCGGTTCAGGTTCAGCGCCTCAACGAACGACGCGATCTTCGTGACCGTGGAGCACGGGTCGATCGAGGCGTCCATGCAGTCGCCTTCGAGAGAGAGGAGCGGGCATCCCGCCGCGTCTAGCGTCTCGCGCAGCAGCTTCGAGAACGCCCTGTCGGCGAGCGAGCAGCGTCCGAATCCGTGCGTGTAGAGGATGACGCCGTTGAACTTGCCCGCGGGTATTGCACGCCGCACGTACTCCACGCGCTGCGCGGGGTCGAGGAAGCCGGACTGCAGCAGCCTGCGCGCTAGCGAGCGATACGGGTCCTTCGGGTCGAGCGGATCCCACCCCACGAAGTTCGTCTCCTCGAACACTATCGGCGCGTTGCACGTGGTCTCGATGAACGTGAGATGCTTCGTGTCGTAGAACGGCGGCAGATGCAGCCACAGCAGGCGATGCGTGTCGTCTATCGAGTAGCGGCTCTCGGCCCACTCCTTCTTCTGCAGAAGCTCCTCGAAGTACGCCTTCTGGATGTCCACGAGATCCTGCGTGCCCCAGAGCTGCGAGAAGACGACCGCGTTGTAGACCGCCTCGCTGCCGCGCACGAGCGGAGGCGAGGTGAAGCGCAGATGCGCGCACTTCTTCGCGAGTTCGGCGGCCTCGTTGGAGAGGATGCATGCCTCCTCGAGGCGGGCGGGGTCAAGCTTCGTGCCGAAGGTCTTCTCCATGAGCGCCACGGACTCCGCAAGGCCGTCGGCTATCGTCTCCACCGCCGCGCGGCTCTGCGCGCTGATTGGGGTCTGGAGAGAGTACATGCGCTCGGGGATTCCGTATTCGCGCGCGAGGTCGGCGAAGACGCGCTCAGCCTGCTGGCACGGCTGCATCGTGGAGACGATGTAGTCGGGCTTCTCGAGATCCATTCCCTCGAGCATTCTGAGGAACGAGCACGTCTGGCCGTCGAAGCCCTTCTGCGCGGCCTTGCCGAGCGCCTCCTTCACCTTGTCGGCCTTGCGTCCGAAAAGCGCAGCGTACGTCTCGAGCGTGCGGATGCGGCATCCCATCGCGTTGAGTATCTCGGTGGGGAAGAAGAGATTACGCCACACGAGCGGCTTCGACTTGTCGGTTGAGAAGAAGTCGCGCCGCGTCGCCTTGATGCGCAGCGTCACTGATTTGCCGCGCGTGGGCTCGTACTCCACCTTCGCGAGGTCGAGCTTGCCGGAGTCTCTCAGATCATGCAGCTGGCGCGCGATCACAGCCGCGCCAAGAGCGCCCATCACCTCGTGGTACTGCGGAATCACGATCTCGCTGCCGGTGAGCTTCTTTAGGAAGAACGCCACGGCCTTGTTGAATGCAACGCCGCCCTGGAAGAGGATCTTGCGCCCGGGCGCGTTGAGAAGCAGCTGCCCCACGGAGTTGAGGATCGTGCGGGCCTGGGCCTTGCAAGCGCCGGCGAGGAGGTCGCCGATCGGAACGCGGTTCTTGAACTTGTTGATGGAGGTCGCCGAGAGAACGGCGCATACGGAGCTGAACTCCGTGTCGGAGGAATAGTTCACCTTGTCGGCCACGTCCTCCACCTTCACGCCGAGCTTGGCTGCCACGGAATCGAGAAAACTTCCAGTGCCAGCGGCGCACACGCCGGACATCATCGACGTCCAAAGCTTCATGGTGGGGTTGTACACCATGCACTTGGAGTCCTGTCCTCCGCAGTCGATGATCGCGTCCACATCGGGATGCAGGAACTTCGCGCCCGCCACATGCGCCGTCACCTCGCTCACCTGGAAGTCGAACGGGATGAACCGGCGAGTGTCCTCCACGATCTGGCTGCCTGTGACCACCACGGCGGCGAGGTCGCGGAACGACGATAAGCCCGCCACCTTCAGGAACTCGAGCGCAAGACGACGCGACGCGCCGCCACCGCAGGCGCCGCACCCCGAGCAACGCCCGGTGCATGCGACCTTGCCGGAATCCACTGGCGTCGTGCGCTTGTACACCGTCCGCACGACCTTCCCGTCCTCCGCAAGGAGCACGGCCTTGAACGTCGTGGAGCCGATGTCTATTCCCAGATACTTCTTTTGCATGGCTGGTCTGTCAGGTTTCCTATTCTGCCGAAATGCCTATATTGTACCATCTACCAGCCATTCACGCAATGATTTTGCGGCATCGAATGTCCGCATTCAACGGCGAAATATGGTATAATCTTCTCATGGCAGAAATTCCGAAAACATCAGTATCGCTTCTCACCGTACTCGCAAACGACACCGCAAACGCACGGTGGTTCGAGTTCTACAACGCATACGAAGGCCCAATGCGCGCATTCCTTGCAAGCAAATACCCTGCGCTCGAGGCAGAGGACATCGTGCAGGAGACCATGATAGCCCTCGTGAAGCGCCTCCCCACATACCATTACACCCCCGACGAGCGCGGGCACTTCCACAACTACCTCATAGGCATCCTGGACCACAAAGCCGCGGACGCCGTACGCCGCTACAAACGGCAAATACGCGCCACGCAGGCCGCCCAGACCGCGGCAGAGACCGCAGCTCCGCAGGAACCCCCTCCGTATGCGGAAGACGAGGCGTGGATGAACGCCGCCAGGGAAGCAGCCATAGACCAGCTGATGGCGGACGACTCCCTCGCGCCAAACACCCGCATGATCTTCGAGCACGTGGTCCTTCTCCACGAACCCCCGGAAACTGTCGCCGCAACATTCGGCACCACTCGCAACAACGTAGACCAGATAAAGTCCCGCCTCACCGCAAGACTAAACACGATCATCGAGGCGATGACAAAGGAAAATGACTAAAAAGTTTGAAAGTTTGAGAGTTTCTGGTTTCGAAGTTTCTGGTTTCTGGTTTCGAAGTTTCGGGAGGCTGCTTCTAACATCCAAAACC
>JAFUDL010000306.1 GCA_017459225.1 Kiritimatiellia bacterium | reverse complement strand
GAATACGGGCATCTGTATTTCGACGTGTCGCGCGATGGCATAACGTGGACCCAGATCAACGGCGGCAGGGAGATACCGCTTGCCCCGGCCTATCTGGGACATCCGTACATCACCGAGGATGACCACGGCGAGTTCTACCTGATCGGCACCACGTCCGGGAAGGCCCCGCATGACGTCGTGGTGTGGCGTTCGCGCGACCTGGTTCGGTGGAGCCATGTGGTCATCGACAAGTCCCATCTGGCCCTGCCGGAAGGTTTTGTGAACGACACATATTGGTACGGAGCCGTAAAGATATTCTTCGACCGCCCCAGCCGACAGTTCATGCTGACGTGGCACGCGGAACGCGCATCCACAAAGAACAACACGGAGAAGTGGGAGAGCATGCGGACATTCTACGTGCTCACCCGCGACTTCAAGACGTTCACCAAGGCCGCACCGCTCTTCGATTACAAAGGCGAGGACGCGAAAATGGCGCAGATAGACACGTCGGTGCATTTCCACCAAGGCGCGTACTACGCCATCGTGAAGGACGAACGCTGGGAGAAAAGCGCCCCCGGCACCTACAAGTCGATCCGCCTCGCGAAATCTAAGTCCCTGACCGGTCCGTGGTCGCCGCCGGGCGTTCCGCTCACCCCGCATTGGCGCGAGGCGCCGTCACTCGTTCCGTCGCCTGATGGACAGTCATGGCATCTATACGCCGAGGAATACCCCAGGGGCTACCGTATGTACAAGGCTGCCTCGCTCGACCAGCCTGGTCCATGGCGCGAAGTGCCGCTGAAATACGAAGGCCTCATCCGGCACGGATGCGTCATACGGATCAATGAAGCGGTTTATCGCGGACTTCTCGCAGCCGCCGAAACTTTCCCCGCCGGCGCCATGCCGGTGCCGAAGAACGTGCCGAAGCTGCCCGCGTTCGCCTACATCGCTATCAACTTCCACACGAAGTACGACGCGGAAGGGGCAGTTGCGACGAGCGAATACTGGCCCGTTGAGAAGATCATCGGCCGCAGCTACGCGATGGCATCGTTCCCGGTGATCAAGGTGGCGGCGGAACTGACTTCATGCGCTGCGATATCAAGGTAGTTTAAAAAAGCATCTGCACGGGGAGAAGTCCAATGAGAGTTGTAGTTCAAGCTTTGGTTTTGTCGGTGATTTCCAGCATTGCGTTCGCGGGAGGGTATCCGTACGCGCCTGCCGGGCTGAACGACGTGAAGGTGACGGGCGGGTTCTGGCTCGCGCGCATCGAGACGAACAGGCTCGTGACTGTCAAGACCGACTTCCGCAAGTGCGAGGAGACGGGGCGCATAGCGAACTTCGAACGGGCCGCGCGGCGCGAGAAGGGCGGCTTCAAGGGCGTGCCCTGGGACGACTCCGACGTCTTCAAGGTCATCGAAGGCGCGGCCTACACGCTCGCGCAGCATCCCGATCCCGAGCTCGACCGCTACCTCGACAACCTCATCGCCCAGATCGCCGGCGCGCAGGAGCAGGACGGATATCTCTACACCGCCCGCACGCTTGGGTACAAGGCGCCGATGATGGGCCCGAAGCCGTTCAGCAGAAACCGCGACGCATGCGAGCTGTACAACGTGGGCCATCTCTACGAGGCCGCCGTGGCGCACTACGAGGTGACGGGCAAGCGCACGCTTCTCGACGTGGCGACCAGGAACGCCGACCTCGTTGCGAAGACGTTCGGCCTCGGCGAGGGACAGAGCCGCGAAACTTCGGGACACGAGGAAATCGAGATCGGCCTCTGCCGTCTCTACCAGGCGACTGGAGATGCGAAGTACCTCAAGCTCGCGCAGCACTTCATCGATATGCGCGGGCGCAGGGACCTGCGCCCCACATGGGGGGCGCGTCTCCAGGACCACCTGCCAGTGCGCCAGCAGAGGGAGGCGCTCGGGCACGCCGTGCGCGCCGGCTACCTCTACTCCTCCATGGCGGACGTCATGGCGCTCGCCGGCGACGCCTCCTACGCGCCCGCCCTGGACGCGCTCTGGAGCAACGTCGTCTCCAGAAAGCTCCACCTCAACGGCGGCATCGGGGCCCACTACATCGTGCGCTACAAGGACAGGAGCCTGGGGGACGCAGCCGGAGAGGCGTTCGGCGAGGACTACGACCTTCCGAACCACAAGGCGTACCTCGAGACGTGCGCGGCTATCGGCAACGCGCTCTGGAACGAGCGCATGTTCCTCCTGCACGGCGACGCGAAGTACGTCGACGTGCTGGAGCGAACGCTCTACAACGGACTCATCAGCGGCGTCTCCATCGGCGGCGACGAGTTCTTCTATCCAAATCCGCTGGCGTCGAAGGGCGGATACAAGCGCTCGAAGTGGTTCGGGTGCAGCTGCTGCCCCGTGAACGTGGTGCGCTTCATTCCGCAGATCGGACGCTTCGCGTATGCGGCGAAGGGCGATTCGGCGTACGTGAACCTGTTTGTGGAAAGCGAGGCGAAGCTGCGGCTCGCCGGTGGCGAGGTGAAGCTCGTGCAGAAGACGACGTACCCGTGGAAGGGCGGCGTGAGGATTGAGGTGCCGCCAGGTAGGGCGGGCAGCCCTCTGCCCGCCGCGGCGGTCGCGGGGCGACCGCCCTACCAGCGCTTCACGCTCCACATCCGCGTGCCGGGATGGTGCGTTGGAAGGCCGGTGCCGAGCGATCTATACGAACAGGTCGTGCCGGGCACGCTTGATGACTTCCGCGTGACGGTGAACGGCGCGGCGGTGAAGGTGGTGCCAGTGAAGGGCTACTGCGTGATCAGCCGCGAATGGAAGACGGGCGACGTGGTGGAGATTTCAATGAACATGCCGGCGAGGCGCATCAAGGCGAACGACAAGGTCGCGGCGGATCGTGGGCGCTACGCGGTGGAGCGGGGGCCGATAGTTTTCTGCGCCGAGGGAATCGACAACGGCGGCAAGGCGTTCAATGCCTGCCTGCCGCTGAGCACGGTCTTAACCGAGGGCGAGATCGAAATCGCCTCGACGCGGATGGTGTCGCTCGTGGGCGGTGGGCTGACGCTTGTGCCGTACTTCGCGTGGTGCCATCGTGGCGCGGGCGAGATGCAGACGTGGTTTGCCGAAAGCGAGGAGTCGGTAATGGAGAAGGTGCGCGACGCGCGCGTCCAGGCGTCGTACTGCAACGCCACCGACACCGTGCGCGCAGTGTGGGACGGCATCCTTCCCAAGTCGTCCGACGACCTTGAGCCTCCTCGTCTCACGTTCTGGAACCACCTCGGGACGGAGGAGTGGGTGCATGTCAAGTTCGACAAACCCCGGACGATGCGCTGCGTCGAGGTGTACTGGTTCGACGACTATGCCACGCGCCGGGCCGGCTGCGCGTTGCCCGAGACATGGGCGGTGCAGTTCCGTGACGACGCAGCGTCACCGTGGCGCGACAAGATCGACGCCGACTACATGACGGTGCTGAACGGATTCTCGCAGGCGCTTTTTGCGACGCCTGCCACCGCGACGGAATTTCGCATTCGTCTCAAGTGCCGTCCGAAAAGATCGGCCGGCATCGTAGAGATTCGCACGCGCTAAGGATGACGGGTGGCCATCAAATAGTCGATGTTGCTGGAGGAGTTCAACCATGAAACATTGCATTGCTTTTGGTGCCGTCTCCATTGCGCTGGCGGCATGTGCATATCTGCCGCCCGTCGAGGAACGGCGCGGCGTGAAGGTGGAGATCGGCTCGTTCCCGCAGAAGATCGAGCGTCCCGGCAAGAACCCCTACGCCTGGCCGCTCGGCGTCACCGAGGTGCAGGCCGGCGCGCCGCGAGCTTTTCCGGTGACGCTGGAGAACAAGACGGAGAAGTCCGTTTCCGGCGAACTCGAGGTGTGGATGAACGACGACTGGGACGTGGTGGGCCCGCAGGGCCCCCTCACGCTCGCGCCCGGCGAGAAGAAGGAGCTCGCCTACACGGGCACGGCGCGTCCGCGCGCTCTCAACGCGCTCTATCCAGTCCATGCGCGCTTCACGCCTGCGGGCACGAAGAAGGAGGACGCGCCGCACCCGATCGCGGTCTTCATGTACAAAAATCCTAACGCGCCGCGTCCAGTGCGCAAGGTGGCCACGCCGAAGCTTGGTCCAGGCGCGTTCAGCCTCGACGCAGGCTTCGCGCGCTCGACGTTCATCGAGGTGAAGGGGAAGGTCATGGCCGTCGATCCGGACGGCGCGCCGAAGGAATGGGGCGCCCACAAGGCGAAGGTAAGTCCCTCGCCACGTGGAATCGCGAAGAACGGCTTCGACACGCATCCGCCCTACAAGAAGGGGGCGGGGTTCATCTGGAGCGACTTCCCGCTTGACCTTCCTGCGGTCAGGCCGCTTGCGTTCTCGTGTTCCAACTTTCTTGTGGACCACCACGACGCACCGCCTTCCGATGGCGTGGAGTACAAGGTGTTCGTGGTGGAGGAAGGGCATGCGCCGCAGCTCGTCTGCTCGCAGATCGTGAAGGACATCCTAACGTGGCGCGACATGAGGGGAGACCTCGCGCCGTGGGCCGGGAAGAAGATCACGCTCAGGCTCTGGACGGGTCCGGGACCTAAGATGGACACGTGCTGCGACGGCGGCGGCTGGGGCGACGTTAAGCTACTGGTGGGTAAGCAGCCGAAGGTGCCGGATGAGTCCGACTGGAAGGCTCGCTGCGCGGCGGCGCTCGCAGCGGCGAAGACGGCGCGCGCATCCGGAACGGACGCGACTGCGGGGCGCTGGCGCCTGGACGCATGCGACGTGGTGTACGGCGCGGGCGTGGCGTATGGGGAGCGCGGCCTCATCGACGGCGCGCTCGCGTTCACGGACGGCGAACGCTCGGTGGTTTTCCGTGGCTTCACTGCGCGGGTGGAGACGGGTGATGGTTCCGCACCGCCAGAGGCAAAGGCGTTCCTACGCGAGGAGAAGGGCACGTTGCGAATCTCCTGGTCGATCCCTGGCGCGAAGCGCGACTCGGCCGGGTTCCCGCGCATCGCGGATCTTGCCGTGGGGCCCGCCTCAGAGACGCCGCATCGCGTGTATATGGGATTCGGCAACGTCGTGGAGGGTCCGAAGAGGTTCTCGCTTCACGCGAACGGGTTTGGCCTATCCACGCGCCATGTGGGCGCGGACTACGCGAACGGCCTTTCGGTGGTGCAGGCCGTGGACGTGGTGCAGGATTCCGTTTCCTGCGATGGCGAGAGGAACCTCTTCTCCCTACACGCGCACCATGATGCGACATTCACGTTCGTGCCCTCGTCGAAGGGCGCGTTCGAGGCAGGGCGCCGCTTCCGCGCCGTCGCAGGCTACAAGGCGAGTCCCGGACTGGCTGCGCTTGGCTCGCGCATGTGCCTCGACCAGTGGAGCGGCGACTACGCGAAGGCGGCGGAAGACATTGCGAAGGCCGCCAAGTACGGGCTGAACGACTCGATCTTCGTGAAGCACGACTGGCAGCGCTGGGGCTACGACTACCGCCTGCCCGAGATTTATCCGCCGCGCGGCGATCAAGAAGCGTTTGGCGCGATGCGCAATGCCTGCCGCGCTGCGGGGATGCTCTTCTGCCCGCACGACAACTACACGGACATCTATCCAGACTGCGACCGCTACTCGTACGACCTTACGGTGTTCAACCTTGACGGCACGCCGCAGCTTGCGTGGTTCAACCCCGGCCGCCATGCGCGTTCATACCGCTGGGCGCCGCACGCGTTCCATCCGTGGTGCCTCCGCAATGCCAAGCTGCTGAAGAAGGGCTACGATCCCGATGCGATATTCATCGACGTGTTCACGGCGCATGGTCCGTTCGACTACCTCGACCGCGAGGGACGCTTCCACTCGAAGAACGAGACTTCGGCGAGCTGGGGACGCGGATTTGAGCTGTACCGAGAGGGCTTTCGGCGTCCGGACGCCGTGTGCGTGAGCGAGGCCGGGCAGGACCACCTCGTGGGCATTGCGGACGCCGGACAGAGCGACCACTTCGGCGCGCCGAAGCTGCTTGGCGGGGCGAACTTCGCCGACAGCGAACGCACGCCGTGGCATGACATCGCCACGCACGGCTACTACGTGCTCTTCGCGGGCGGGCTTGGCGGACGCTACCAGGAGGAGGCTGGCTGGCACAAGGGAGGCGACGCTGAACTCCACGGATACGGTTCCGACGACTATTTATCCAACTGCATCATCGGTGGACGCAACCCGATGTGCGATGGGCCGTTCTCGCGCAACGCGGTGAAGACGTACTGGCTCCAGCACGACGCATGCGCGGAGCTCGGGCGCGCCGAGTTCCTCGACTTGAAGTATGAGGGCAGCATCCACCGCCAGCATTCGTTCTTCTCCGAGGGCGGGGAGGTGTGGGCGAACCGCCAGACGAACGCGACGTGGCGCCTGCCGAACGGCATCGTGCTGCCGCCCTACGGCTACTACGCGCGCACGCGCAGCACGGTGAGCGGCGTGGTGGAGAAGGACGGCGTGCGTTACGCTTTCGCGAAGTCGCCGAAGGGCATCTTCATTGACGCGCGCAAGCCGTCCTTGAGCCGCGCCTATGGTGGCATCACGTATCCGCTGCGCGCCGAAGTCGTTGCGCCCGATCGGCTGCGGCTTCACGTGTCGTGGGAGATGACTCGTCCTGCGCCTGAATACCAGCCGTTCGTGCACATCTGCAACGAGAGCGAGGAGCACGAGGGCATCGTGTTCCAGTGTGGCATGGCACGCGCGAAGGAAGTGTTCGCGAAGGCAGGCAAATGTGAGACGTTCATCGATCTGGTCGTGCCGTCCGAAACGGCAGCAGGCACCTACCGGGTGCGCTACGGCGCGTGGAATCCGAAGGGAGGCCACCGCCTGTCGCTTGGCGGCGCGCCGACGGATGGCCGCCGCCGCATCGAGGGCGGCATGATCGAGGTGGTGCGCTCGGTCGGCAAGATATCCGGCGTCACGTGGAAGCCAGAGGGTCCGTCGGACGAGGCGACGGCGCGCGACAGACTGCTTGGAGTGAACCGCGCGGGGCGTGAGGTGCAGTTCGGCGGCGTAAAGACAAACGGTTCGTTCCGCTTTGCGGACTGGACGATCACGCCGCTACCGGACTCCGATGCCTTTACCGCCGAGATTGACCTTGCAGCGTTCGGTGCGGCAGGCTGCACGGTGGCGGGCGTGGACGCGGTCGGTCCGGAGAAGGGCGCCGCGGTGCCGGTATGGAGCCAGTCCGGCAACCTGCTGAAGGTGAAGTGCGACGCAAAATCATTCGCCTATCGCATCCGGCTTTGAAGTTCGGTTTGCAGGGGATGTGGGAAGTTGGCATAATGTCAATGTAAGATGCCAAACTTCTGAAAGGGGGACCAGATGAAAAAGCATGGTATCTTTGCCGCGCTTGCGCCCTGGAGCGGATCTGGCCAAGGCGCCGGGCAGCGCCTCTACTACTGCCGCTTCGCCGAGGATGGCGCGATAGTTCACGACTACGTGCCTGCGAAGCGGCTTTCGGACGGCGTGCTGGGCATGTATGACCGCACGACGGGAGAATTCAAGACGAACGCGGGTTCTGGCGCTTTCACCGCCGGTCCCGAGACATGTGGGGGATAGTCCCCGTCAAAATCTTTCTACAAAAAGGAGCAAAGGCATGATGACACAAAAAGCACTCTACGCTAAACTCGCAAAGGCATGTCTCGTTGCCACTGTCACCGCAGGCGCATTTGCGGCAGGCGCGACTTTCGCCGCGAACGCGGCGGATGCGAGCGGCGTCAAGCTCAAGGTCACGGGCGTCGCCGTGTTGGACGAAACGCAAGGAGACAGGGTCGTGGTCAAGTACCTGCCGCCTGATACGCGCGTTGTCGTTCCGTCGGCCAGGCACTTTGTGCTGTTTCGCGTCGAATATGACGTGCCGACGAACATGAACGCGCGCATCTTCCTCGGAGAGAACGGCAACACAGCCAGGCTCGGTCTCGATTTCTGCACTGGCGCATCCGGTCTATACAAAGGCACCGGCACCATGACAAAGCCCCTTGGCCTGGATAGCGACGTGTATGACAAGGGCGTCTTGCTGAAGTCAGTCCGGCTGTCGGCGGAGATTGAAGGGAATGACGACGAGGAGGCGAAGCCGGTCTATGTCGGTGACGCGTCGGTCAATGTCCTGTTTGCGAAGGATGGTGGCAAGAAGTCGGACGGCTTCACGGTGCTGGAGCCCCTGCCGCCTCCTCCCGCCGCGTCCACGTCGCTCCTGTCGGGGTGGACGGAGGACTTCAAGGCGGCGAAAGTCCGGGCCGCGAAGGAGGGGAAGTTCGTCATCGCCTACTTCCTCAACTCACGTCCAAGCAAGGAAGGCAAGGCAATGAAAGTTCTTGACCATGAAGTGCTTGGTTCCAAGGAGTTCCTGAAAAGGGCTGGAGAGTCGTACGTCTGCTACATGGCTGAACTTTACAAGCCCAGCCAGTCGTGGATGGCGAAAGACAATATTCGGTTCGCGGTCAACTATGCCGGGCGAAACAGAAAAATCACCCCGCCGCAAGTGGCGATCATCCATCCCGACGGCTCGCGCCTGGCTCTGCTGGACAATAACCCGACTTTCCAAGAAAAAAGAGGAAACTCCAAAATCGCCAGGTTTTCCTCTGTTTTTCAGGTAGATATTTCTCGGTTTTTCCACTACATCATAGCGAAG
>JAFUDL010000305.1 GCA_017459225.1 Kiritimatiellia bacterium | reverse complement strand
GGCCAACATTAAGCGCACGCGCTTCGCAATGACATGCGCGCCCACGACGAACGAACGCTCCTGGCAGCTTTTCTATTGCACGGCGAAGCGCGGCTTCAACGAGGAATGGTCGTGCCGACTGCGTCCCGTAGGCAAGGCGCCGTACACAAGATTCGAGACGGAGCTCAGCGTTCCGTTCCCAATGCGCGGCGAATGCAGGTTTCGCCTCGATCCCCCGGGAACGCAGGGCTCAGCCGACAAATACACCGTGAAGACGATCTCGATCGAATACAGCGCTCCTCTCTGGAGCTATGCGCCGCAGCAGGCCGCGCCGCTTGTGATCCCGGCTTCCACGCGGCTCGTCGTGAAGGGCGCGGGATGGGAACTACGCCACGATCCCGGCCGCATCGGCGCATTCCGTTTCATCGCGCGCGGCAAGGCGGTGGAGAACTTGCCGGAGGAGCCGTTCGTTTATGTGGACAAGGCGGGCAAGGTGCGTACGCTTGACTGGTCGAATGTGAAGATGACTGCCGTGCTGGACGGCGGATCGCTCTCGACCGAGGCGCAGGCTATTGACGCCGATGGACGCAGGTGGGTACTCAGGCGGAGGTTCGAGATCTCGAAGATCGACGGATCGCTTCTTGTGGAGACGCAGGTCGTCGCAGGGCCGTGCAAGGGCGACGACGAGCCGGCGAAGGTGCTGCATGTGCCGGCGCTCACGCTTTTCGTTGATCGTGCCTCGAACGGACACAAACACCAGGCGATGCTCGCGGGCGTGGAGTATCTCGACGACGAACCGTCGTCCAACACGAAGGAAATCCGCACGCACGAGCACAACCGCATGATACCGGCCGAGTACCGCCTGAGCGCGCCGCTGGCGGTTTTCACGAACGAGGGCAGCTGGCTCGCTGCGCTGTGGATAGAGGCGCAGAAGGCGCGGAAGGCGGGGCCGTCGTTGTGCGCAACGGTGTTCGACACGCCTGACCGTCTCTTCAAGAGCGGAGGTCATCTGCTTGCGTTCTGGGCGCCTGCAGTGGGGCCGGCGCGTGCAGAGTCAGAGCTCGACGTGTATGCGGCAGTGCCTTTCCGCGAGGTGCGTCACAGAATAGGCTTTCGTGCAGGCAAGGGGGCGAGCGTGGCCGACGCGCTCGAGAAGTGCTTCTCGGGGTCTCCCATGTCTCTGCCGCCGCCCGACAAGATCGACTCCGCCGCCGCGCTTGAGCAGCTCGCGCACGGCTGGCTCGATTCGGCGATTCGCGAAGGCGTGAAGTTCAAGCACGCCATCGGAGGGAACTTCAAGTCGTCGCTCGTAGCGGACGCGCCCGTTCTCATGCAGCATCTCGCGGCGGCGATCGACCGCGAGCCGAAGGGCGAGAAGGCGCTTGCCGCGCGCCTTCGTTCCACCTCCGCCGAGGTTCTCAAATCAGTGCCGAAGGGCGAAGTTGGATTCACCGGAGTTTCGCACGTTCGCCGTCCTGCGCCAGTGCTCGTGGCGGGCAACGTGCCGGCGTGGCTTGCGCGCAAGAACGCGGAGCTGAAGAGCGCCAACGTCACGCTTGCCAACGGCAAACGCGTCTGGAAGCCGCAGCCAGGCAGGCCAGACTTCGGCGAGACGCTTGGCGCAGACCACTGCAACGGCTACACTGCGATGGCGCTTGATGGACTCCTCTCCGCCGCCGTCTGGAGCGGCGACGAAACGGAGATTGCAAAGGCGCTCGCAATTGTCGATAAGGCAACGGCGCTTTACCACGGCACCGTGCCGCGCGGCGCACAGCCGTGGGAGATGCCGCTCCATACGCCGGACATCATGGCCTCGGCGCACCTTGTGCGGATCTACACGCTCGCCTACATGCTCAAGCCCGATCCCGCCTATCGCCGCGAGGCGCGGCACTGGGCGTACGGCGGCCTTTCGATGGTGTATTTGATGCCACCGCCGTTCGACTTCGGCGAAGGCGTTAATCCCGTTGGAATGTACGCGACATGCGCCGTGATGGGCGCCACGCACTGGGTGGCGCCGAACTGGATAGGGCGTCCGGTGCAATGGTGCGGGCTTGTGTATTCCGCCGCGCTGTGGGACTTCGCGCGGATCGAGACGAATGCCAAGGCGCGAGAGTTCTGGCGTACGGTCGCGGCCGGCATTACGGTCTCTGGCGCGCGGCAGAACCACACGAGCGACGAACCGCGCTTTGTGGGCCTTCTGCCCGACTCGTGGAACCTCGAGCGGCAGACGCGTTTTCCGATTCCAATCAATCCCGGCACCGTGCAGGAGAACTTTGCCGAATACGTGGGTGTGCCGTTCTACTCGCTGTGCGCTCTCCCGCGTAAGGGCGGCGCGCCGGCGCTTGTGCATGCGGCCGGAAACGTTGAAGCGCTGGAGTCTGCGAATGGGGCGCTGCGCTGCCGCGTTGCGGCGTGGCCGCAGACGCTTTCGAAGGTCGTGGTGACGCGCGTCGCGAAGCCGAGCGAAGTCAAGTTCGGCGGTGCGCCCGCCAAGTTTGAATACATCCCAGATCGCCACGCCCTCGTTGTGGAGGTCCCTGCCGGGGCGGACGGAGTGCTGGAGGTTGCCGAGGCCGCGCATTGAAGTCAACTAGCATATCTGTGCGCATAATTTTGCGTATGTGGTTCTCGAAAAATCATTTTTCCGATTTTACCCATTGACTTTCGCGGCGGCTTTTAGTACACTATCCGCCATTCCTGCGACCGTCTTAGGAGATTTCTCCCCGTTGCGGGCGTCCGCCAGTTCCTGCGGATGTTCGAACTTGCTCTACGCACGCCTCGGGCGGAGTCGGATGGGCGCAGGCTAGAGTAACAACAGAAAGTTCGAACAAAATGAGCCAGATCGACAAAGCCGCAATCCGTTCCGAGTTCCAGCGCCACGAGCGCGACACTGGGTCCTCCGAGGTCCAGATCGCCACGCTGACGAAGAAAATCCAGCTTCTCACGCAGCACCTCAAGGCCAACAAGCAGGACCACAGCTCCCGCTACGGTCTTCTGCGCATGGTCAACAACCGCCGCAAGCTCCTCGACTACCTCAAGCGCGAGGACGAGGCGAAGTACAAGGATCTCATCGCGAAGCTCGGCCTGCGTCGTTAATTAGGGAAATTCATGGAAAACACCAAGCAGTTCAAAGTCAACATCGCCGGGCAGGACCTCGTCTTCGAGACGGGCCTTCTTGCGATGCAGGCCGCAGGCGCGGTCACATGCTCGTACGGCGACACGACCGTGTTCACCGCCGTCACGAACACTGACGAGCCGCGCGAGGGCATCGACTTCTTCCCGCTCCAGTGCGAGTACCGCGAGAAGTTCTATGCTGCCGGCAAGTTCCCGGGCGGCTTCTTCAAGCGCGAGGCGAGGCCCACCTCCAAGGAGATCCTCACGGCCCGCATGTGCGACCGCCCGATCCGTCCGCTCTTCCCCGACGGATACTACAATGACGTGCAGGTCAACTCGATGCTCATCCAGAGCGACGGCACGCGCGAGGCCGACTTCCTCGCCGTGAACGCCTCATCTGCGGCGCTGCACATCAGCGACATCCCGTTCATGGGCCCCATTGGCTGCGTGCGCATCGGCCGCATCGACGGCGAGTGGGTGATCAACCCCACGCACGAGCAGAAGGCGAAGAGCGACATCGACCTCCTCTACGCGGGCCTGCGCGGCAAGTTCCTCATGATGGAGGGCTCAGCCTCGGAGATCAGCGACGAGGACTTCATCGCCGCGCTCAAGCGCGCACACGAGGAAGTCGAGAAGATCATCGACGTCCAGATCGAGATGCGCCGCGCGCTCGGCAAGCCCGACAAGGACATCAAGGACGTTCCGCAGCCTGCCGACAAGATGGACTTCATGCGCAAGGAGGGCGGCGAAGCCCTCGCCGCCGCGCTTCTCATCAAGGGCAAGCTCGAGCGCCAGGGCAAGGTGAAGGCCATCAAGGACGACCTCCTCGCCAAGGTGAGCGAGAAGTGGCCCGAGGTGGACGCCGTCGGCTTCGTGCACCTCGTCGACGCCCACGAGATCGAGACCGTCCGCAAGAACGTGCTCGAGAAGGGCCTCCGCATCGACGGACGCGCCCAGCACGAGATCCGTCCTCTGGCCGCGCAGGTTGGTGTGCTGCCGCGCGTCCACGGCTCGGCGATCTTCTCGCGCGGCGAGACGCAGTCGTTCGCGACGGTCACGCTCGGCACGAAGAAGGACGCGCAGGAGCTCGACAGCGTGACGGGAGGTCCCCTCTCGAAACGCTTCATGCTGCACTACAACTTCCCGCCGTACTGCACGGGCGAAGTCGGCCGCCTCGGCTCCACCGGCCGCCGCGAGATCGGCCACGGCGCGCTCGCCGAGCGCTCCATCGCGGAGGTGCTGCCGGACGACTTCCCGTATTCGATCCGCGTCGTCAGCGAGATCATGGGCTCCAACGGCTCCTCGTCGATGGCGTCCATCTGCAACGGCTGCCTCGCCCTCATGGACGCGGGCGTGCCCCTCAAGCGCACGGTGGCCGGCATCTCGATCGGCCTCTTCACCAACGACGACCAGTCGCAGAAAGTGCTCGTCACCGACATCCTCGGCGCCGAGGACCACTGCGGCGACATGGACTTCAAGGTGGGCGGCACGAAGAAGGGCATCACGGGCTTCCAGGTGGACCTGAAGCTCCGCGGCCTCACGTGGGATCTCGTGGAGGGCGCCATCAAGGCGGCCCACGACGCGCGGTTGAAGATCATCGACTTCATGGAAGGCGTGATCCCCGCCCCGCGCGCCGAGCTCAGCCCCTACGCGCCGCGCATGGAGGTCATCAAGATCCCGGCGGACAAGATCGGCGCGCTCATCGGCAAGGGCGGCGAGACGATCCGCGGCATCTGCGAGCGCACCGGCGCCCAGATCGACATCGAGGAGGAGGGCGACTTCGGCATCGTCTCCATCTTCGCCACGCTCGGCGACATGATGGAGGCGGCCAAGAAGGAGGTCCAGGCGGCGACGGCGGAAGCCGAACCCGGCAAGATCTACGAGGGCACCGTCACCGGCATCAAGGAGGTCGGCGCGTTCGTGCAGATTCTCCCCGGCATCGACGGCCTCTGCCACATCTCCGAGCTCAGCGACAAGCGCGTCCCGAACGTCGAGGCCGTCTGCAAGGTTGGCGACAAGATGCTCGTGAAGTGCCTGAGCGTGGACGACCGCGGCCGCATCAAGCTCTCCCGCCGCGAGGCGATGAAGGAGGCCGACGCCGCCGCCCAGCAGCAGGCGTAAGGACATAGCCGCCAAGATGGCGGCTCCCCGTATGGAGAGCCGCCGTCCCGGCGGCGCTAACTGGGGAAGCCGCCGTCTCGGCGGCGCAACCCACCGTACCGTCCGAGAAATCGCCTGAGGGTCAATCTCCAGGCTCGATGACGTCGGGTACGTCCACGTCGTCCCAATCCTCCCGCCAATCGGGATCGTCCCAATCGTAGTACGGCTCCTCCTCGTCCCATTCATCCGGGCTGTCAAACTCATTCTGCATTTTGGTGTTTCCTTTCCACCTCCTACTCGTACCACCTTCCTGAATCTTACCCACCTTTCTCACAGTTCAGAATACGGTAGAATGTGTATCTGCGTCTGCCGTGCCATGTTCGTGGGACGCACGGCCTTCTCCAGAAACGCGAAGTAGCTGAACGGCCTGCCCTTGTAGCGATGGCCCGTCATGAAATGCCGGGCTGGGAGCATCGACGCCACCTTCGCGAGCATCCCCTCCCGCACGCGGTCAAGCCGCCGCATCTGCATCTTCGTCTCGGCGCAGTCCGTCACGTTCGGAAACGCCCCCGCCCAGCACATGTCGCAGTCCTTCACCTTCGCCGTCACATAGCCCACGCCTTTCGCGATCAGCCCGTTGCGGAACCGTCCGAACCACTCCCTGATCACGGGACGCGGCTGGTCGGCCAGAATTCCGTCCTGCAGCTCCCGCACCGCCCTTGCCGTCTCGCGTCCGAGCGAGCGGATGTGCTTCTCGATCGACTCCTTGCGGATGCGCGTCTCGCCGTCGTACCGCACCTGGCTGCCGAGGAAACTCACCCACGGC
>JAFUDL010000304.1 GCA_017459225.1 Kiritimatiellia bacterium | reverse complement strand
TGGGTTTTGTGGCTGCGGCGGCAAAGCGGCGCAGCCAGGTCTCCTGCTCCTCGGCGTTGCCAAGCTTGCCGTGGCACAGGGAAAGATACTGCAGCGCGCTTGCGTAGTAGGTGGAGTTGGTGTAGGTGGTCGCCACCATCCCGTAGTAGCGAGCGGCGGCCGCCCAGTCCTCTTTCTTGTACGCCGCGCCGGCAAGGGAAAGAGCCGTGTTTGCGGCCTTGTAGTGCGTGGGATAGTTCTTGAAGTAGAGGTCATAGAGCTGCGCGGAACGGCCAAGGGCGCCCGCGTCATGCTCGATGGCGGCGAGGCGCAGCGTCATGTCGCCGGCGGTGCGGGCAAGGGCTTCCTTCTCCGCGAAGCGCTCCGCGATGTAGCCCTCGACCGTCTCGGCGTTGAGCCTGTACTCCAGCTTGGCGTTGGCGTTCTTCTCGTCCTGCCAGAGACTGATGTAGCTCTCGGCGAGGATGTCGAGCGCACCCACCGATTCCGGGAACTCGGGGAACTGCGCAAGCAGTTCGAGATACACCTCCACGGTCTTCTTGACGTCGTGGCTGTTGTACACGTCACGCGCGTTCTTGAACTGCATCTCGCGCACCTTCTTCATCTGGCCGGCCGTCACGTTCGTGCGGATGTCCTTCTTGTAGCGCGACTTGACGAACTTCTCGACCTCCTCCGTTAGGACGCCCGCAGCAGCAGCCCACGCGCTCTCGGGATAGTTGACGTACACATTGATCGCGTGGTTGTACGCGCCAAGGCCGTTGCGGCGGCTGGTTCTCTCCTTCGCGCCGAAGAGCGCGTCCTTGATCGCGTCCTCGTTCGCCTTGGACTTCTTCGCCTCGCGGTTCACCTCCTGCCAGAGAATTCGCGCGAGAAGATAGCGGCACTCCGGCATCGGGCTCATGCGAAGGAGGCCCTTCGTGCCGCCGGGATCCTGGTCTACAAGGCTCTCGTGGATGTCGCGCAGCGTAGGCAGGAACTCGTTCACGATCTGCTGCGCCTTGTCGAGACGGCCGCGCATCATCTCAATGTGCGCCCTCATGGCCACGGCCTTGCCGAACACGAGAATGAGGTTCTGCTTCCAGAGAAGCTCCTTCACCACCCCGTCGGCCTTCTTGAGGTATTCGGCGCGCTTGGGATCCTTGGGGTTGTCGATCTCGCCTGCGAGGCGCAGCAGCAGCTCAACGTACTGCTGGGCCACCATGCACCAGCGCTCCGCCTCCTCGTCCTCGCCGTTCTCGCTTTCGACCTTGCTCGACTTCGGCATCTTCGCGAGAAGGCTCTCGTACATCTTGATCGCCTCGTCGTAGCGCTTGTCGATGGTGCACATCTGCGCCCACTTGAATCCGCTGGACACGTAGAAGTCCATGATGTCCGCGCCGGGCTTGGGCACGGCCGTGAAGAACTCCTTGTAGATCTTCGCGCATTCGGCATTCTGCGAGCGGGCGTAGTACGCGTCGCCCATCGCGAGGCGTATGGACCAGTATTCGCTGCTCCCCTTCTTGCAGGCGTCGAGCACCTTCTGGACCTTTTCGAATCTTCCCATGCGCAGGTCGCCGTCGATCTCGTAGACCTTGAGCTTTGGTGCCAGCACGGGCCACTTCGCCTTGGCGGCTTCAATCACCGGCGCGGCAAAGTCCGGCAGATTCGACTCCACGAGAGCCTTCACGTAGGCGAGCTCCTCTTTCGCCGCCGGATCAAGCCGCGCCGATGCCGCGGCATCGTCGGCCCACACGCCCGCGGAGAACGCGCAGACGCACAGAACGAACCCCGCAAACGAGCGGGCAGATGTATGATAGAATGTCATGACGGGTGATATTGTAGTTTAAATCGTGCGACAAGTCAAGGTGGAAGAGGATTTTTTTGCATGCGCAACATGCGATCGTTCACCCGCCTGCCGCCACCACAGACGCGGCGGCGCGGAATCCACTTCCACGTTTCACTTGCCCACGCAGAATCGGCTGAAGAGAGCGTCCAGGAGATCATCCGAATATACCTTGCCGAGAAGGCGCCCAAGCGCCTCGGAGGCCGAACGGAGCTCGTTCGCGGCAATCGTCCATTCCCCCGCGTCAAGCGCGCCATTGGCGGATGCGAGCGCCGTACGCGCGGCAAGAAGCGCCTCCTTCTGGCGCGTCGTCACGTCTGCGCCGGTCTCCTCCGCGCTCTTCGCCGCAATCTGCCCGAGGCGCGCGGCAATCGCGTCCTTCAGCGCGTCGATGCCCTCGCCAGTCTTGGCGGAGGTTAATAGTTGGGTGGTGGGGCGGTTGGGTGGTGGGGTGGTGTCGCACTTGGAGAAAACGCGGATGGCGCTGGGTGGAATGCCGAGCGGGGCGGGCGCTTCATCGCCTGGCTCGATCACGTGGAGAACGACGTCCGCCTGCGCCACAAGCGCCTCTGCTCGCCTCACTCCCTCGCGCTCCACTTCGCCTTCGGCCTCGCGCAGCCCCGCAGTGTCGACAAGCCTCACGGGCCACCCGCCGATCTCGGCGCCCTCCTCGATCGTGTCGCGCGTTGTGCCCGCCTCGTCCGAGACGATCGCGCGCCCTTCGCCGAGAAGCGCGTTCATGAGCGAGCTCTTGCCGGCGTTCGGCCGCCCGCAGAGAACCACGAGCGCGCCTTCGCGAAGGATGCGCCCTTCGCGAGCGGTTGAGAGCTTGCGCTCCACAAGCGATGCGAGGCGCGCTACGTCGCGCGAGACGGATTCGGAGAAGCCCTCGGGCAGTTCGTCCTCGCTGAAGTCAAGCGCATGCTCCACACGGCTTGAAAGATCGATCGCGGCAACGTACATCTCCTCGAGCGGACGCGATGCCGCACCCATCAAACGCGCCGCCGCGTCGTCCGCCCCTCTTTCCGTGCGCGCGTCAACGAGGTCTATCACCGCCTCGGCCATTCCAAGATCGAGGCGTCCGTTGAGAAAGGCCCTCTGCGTGAACTCGCCGCGGCGCGCAAGACGCGCACCCGCCGCGAGGCACGCCTCGAGCACGCGGCGAGGGGCGATTGAGCCGCCGTGGCCCTGAAGCTCCACCACATCCTCTCCAGTGTAGCTGCGCGGCGAGGCGAAGACGAGAACGAGTCCGTCGTCGATTGGCTGCTGCCGCACGGGGACGCGCGGCCCCACCGGATGGAAAGCGGAATGGAAGAAGCGACCGGCCATGGACGTATCCACTTTGCAGCCGGTCACTTCGGAGGCAATGCGGAACGCGGCGGGGCCGCTTACGCGCACCACCGCCACGCCGCCACGGCCAGGGGCTGTAGCCACTGCCGCGATTGTGTCGATCTCTTCCAGCTTACTTCTCGATGGGGGTTAACACCATGTTGCGGAAGTCGGCGTCGGAATGGTCGCCCTGC
Organism: Kiritimatiellia bacterium; assembly: GCA_017459225.1. GTDB lineage: Bacteria > Verrucomicrobiota > Kiritimatiellia > RFP12 > UBA1067 > RUG572. Next base: position 2,947 of record JAFUDL010000304.1, on the reverse strand, counting down.
AGATAGATCGGCCCCTTCACGAACTCGTCGCTCGTGATGGCGCCGCCGGTGCAGCCGAGAACGGGAGCGTTGTCGATGATGTTCACGCCGTTGAGGACGACGGTGAGGTGGCGCTTGTAGAGCGTCACGTCAACGTGCTGCCACTCGTTGGCGGGCTTTTCGGCGGCGACGCGCGGGGTGATGCGTCCGTAGAGCGCCGCCATGTTGTGCTTGTCCACGCGCCTGCCGTAGCTGTCGAGCACCTGGATCTCGTAGATGCCGCGCAGATAAACGCCGGAGTTGCAGCCGGGCAGCACGCGCACATCGTAGGAGAACTTGAAGTCGAAGAAGTCGCGCCTCTTCGTGACGATGTTCGCGCTGCTGCCGTCGGGCTTGCCGTTGGGCTTGCGCTTGATGCGGTTGGAGAGCACGCCGTCCTTCACCGACCAGCCGAAGTAGTTGCCCTTGTTCATCGACTCCCAGCCGTCGATGCCGTCGGCAAGGAGGTTGATCGGCTTGCCGAGGACTGCCTTTGACACGTCGGGGGCGGGCGGAACTGCGGGAATGCGCTTGGCCTTGACAATCTCGGGGTTGCCCTGGGGCTCGCCCTTGTCGTTGTAGGTCTGGAACGTGATGTCGGCTTCCTTGCCATTCGCCTTGACCGTGGTGAGGCGGTAGCGGTCTTTGCCGACGCGCTGCTTCATGGTGGCGTTTGCGCCGTCGATCTTGATGTCGTACTGGGCGTTGGGCGAGCCGCCGCCCCAGAGGAGCGACGCCTCGGGCTTCGCGCCCTTGTCGCAGATGCCGAGCCAGAAGGCGCCGGGCTTCTGTATGGCCCAGCGTCCGACGGCGCCGGTGGGTTCGGCCTTGCAGGCGGTGCAGGTTTCGCCGAATGCGATTGCGGCAAACGTCGCCGCAAGAATCGAGATAGTCAATTTCATTTCTTTGTCCTTTCGTGAATTTTAGGGACTGAAAGTTCGAAGACAACTCTCAATCACTCAACCTTTCAAACCTTTCACAGCTTGCAGAGCTGCGCGATGGCGTCGAGCTCGGCCTCGGTGTCGTTGGCGCCCTTCTTGGCGGGCTTGAGGCGGGAGGCGAGCGTAACGCAGATGTCGACTGCCTTCGAGCAGCTCTGGATGAAGCGCCACTGGGCGTCGGCGGCGTCCTCGGGGGAGCCTTCGGCGCGCAGCATGTGGCAGTCGAACTCCACGACGCCCTTCCAGCCGCAGTCGGATAGCGCCTTGAACATCCACACCGTCTCCTTGAGGCCCTCGGGGCCGACGAGCGGCGGGAAGTCGTTGTCGAACTGTCCCTTGATCTGCGAGCCGAAGTGGAGGAACTTCATCTTCTTGCAGGCGCAGAGGTAGGAGACGGTGAGAACGGAGTTGATGAGGCACATTCCCTCGTGCTGGAGCAGCTCGGGATTGACGCCCCAGAAGTCTGGCTTCTTGAGACGCGTCATGATGAAGCCGACGGCATGGCCTGCCGTGGGCAGGAACATCGCGCCGCGGGGCTCGTTCGGCTTGGGCTCGACGGTGGCGCCCTTGTAGTTGGTGAACTTCATCTTCTCGATGTAGTCCGTCACATGGTTGAGTCCGGCGGCAAGCCAGTCGTAGAGGTGGGCGAAGTCGGTCTTCGCGTACACCTCGAATCCGTCGCGCGCCACCCAGTAGGTGTAGTGCTTCGCGCCGAGGAGATTGCCGATGCGCAGCGTGCGTTCCACCTTCTTGGCGGCGAGGGCGCGCAGCTTGGGGTCGGGGTTCGTGAGGCCGCCCGCGCGGAAGATGGGGTTGCCGTGGAGCGAGCATGTGACCATGTTCACCTTGAGGCCGCCGCCCTGCAGAACCTTCTTGATGGCGCGCAGCTTCTTGTACACTTCGCTCTTGGGGTCGAGGTCGTCCTCGGGATGCTCGGGATCCCACGGCACGAGGTCGTCGTCGTGGGTGGACGTCATCTCGATGAGCCCGGCCTTGCAGGCCTTGGCGAGCATCTTCGCCACGTCGAGCGAGTCCGGCTTGGGCTGCACGTTTCCGCCGAACGGATCGGCGAGCGGATTGGCCACGCACCAGAACGGCATCGAGCGCGCCGCAACGCATAGTTTGTCGTACATTCTCTGTCTCCTTTTTACTTCATTCTGCACAATCGGCAAACGGGGAAATATTCCCCGAACGATGTGGGAAGAATTGTATCACGGAATCCGCGCAGATGTCAAGCGGCTGATTCTTGGCGCGGAGCTGATCCGCCCCCCGTCCCGTTCTGTCCTGTCTGTCCCGTCCGCTAGGGCGCGGAAACGCCGATTACGACCTTGACGAATGTGCCGGCGGCGGATGGCACCGTAATCGTCGCGGTTTTCCCGTCTCCGGAGAAGGTCGTGCCCTGGACGGCCCTCTCGACGAGGTTCGTCACGGTATCGCCCGCCGCGACATAAATGGCGCCGTTGGCCTTCGAAAGGTCAACGCCGTTGCCGCCCGCCTCTGCCGCAACACGTATCCGCGCGCCGCCTTCCACAACCTCGACATCGACGATCCGCAGCTCCACCGGCGTCGCGGTCTGCGCGACGTTCAGGAGAAACGCCGCCTCGTGCTCGCCTGTGGTGTCGGAACCGTATGTCACCGCCCAGGCGTTGTATTTAGCCTTCATCTGGCCGTCCGCCCCTTCCAGATACGCAGGCACCGCCACGAGCTCGGGGCCGGCAATGAAATCCTCGTTGCTGTAGGAGAAGGAAATGGTGCCATGCACCTTGTCGTAGAGCCCGGCGCGACGCCCCTTCTTGCAGGGCAGATAGTGGCGGATGAGGTCGAGTTCGCCGCTCTCGAGGTTGTTCTTCCAGATTTTCAGCTCATACAGCTTGCCCTGGCCGTACCACTTAGGATTTTTACTTAAGTTGCAGGCAAACACGAAAAGATTGAGATTGAGGTTGACGACACCGTTCGTCCTGAACGTCTCCAGGTCTTCTTCGCTGAAC
>JAFUDL010000303.1 GCA_017459225.1 Kiritimatiellia bacterium | reverse complement strand
GGTGGCGTCGATGGCTAGCTTGCAAAGATCGAAAACGCCCGCAAGACCGGTCTATCAAAACGCGAACGGGATGAGAAGGCTCGGAAGGAGGCGGCGAAGAAGGTTCCGCCGAAGACAGACGCGACCTCTACGCCCGCCGGCTTCACCGACAACCTCGACGAGGCGCTCGCCAAGGCGAAGGCCGAGGGCAAACTCGTCTACGCCTGTTTCTCCGGCAGCGACTGGTGCGGCTTTTGCATCATGCTGGAGAAGGAAGTCTTGTCCGATCCGCTGTTCGTGGCGGGCGTGACGGACGACTACGTTCTCGTGTTCATCGACTCGCCGCGGGACAAGTCGCGGCTCTCGGAACGGGCGAAGGCCGAAAACGGAAAGCTGAAGGCGAAGTACGGAATACGAGGCTACCCCACGGCGCTCATCCTCGACGGCGACGGGAAAAAGGTCGGCGAGACTGGCTACCGCCAGGGCGGCGCGGCGGAATACGTGAAGCACCTCAAGAGTTTCAGGAGAAAGTAAGAGAGCCCGCCGCCTAGGCTTCACGTAGGAATCAACATGAGGGTAACTTTGATTGCTTTCGCTGCTGGGAGATTAGGAGACTAGGAGTTTCGGAGAAAATTATGAGACATGTGGGGACAGTCCCCACATACCCCCCGTCCGTTGACGGCTGGGCGCGTCCCCGGTACAAGGCCAACGCCCTTTACGAGAAGATGGCCGCGTTCGAGGAGAAGTGGATTTCCACTCCCGAAAACGGATGTGCGGCGGATCGTCGCCTTGGCGATGCCGTCGCGGAGAGCCGGAAGATGCTCGCCAAATATGGAGAGGTCTTTGGAAAGGCGTTTGAGTCCAATCCCCTTGCGCGGATGCGTGATCGGATGAAGGCATTGGAAACGACCTACCATGCGAACATCAAGACGAAGGGCGGCAAGTCTAAACCCTGACCTATGGCCTTCACCATCTTCACCCCTCCTTGACTGCGTGGTGGAAAAATTCCGATAATTGCAAATTCACGCTTGATTTCGGGGGGGGGGGCTGATATAATGGTATTGCCTCAGAAAATTACACGAAAGGATGTGACATGATGAACTGCAAACTGACGAAGGTGTTCGTTTCGGCGATTGCGATTGCTGCAAGCGCGTTCATTCCGCTTTTCGCGGACGAGACGCCGACCTTGGACGTCACCGATGACGCGACCGCACTGAAGGTGACTGTTCCTGCGGGATGCCTTGAGGGTATGAAGCTCGAGCTCGCGTACGACAATTCCACAGCGGCCTCTAGCATGTTCCTCCGAGCCGACCTTGGAGTTGCGCGTGATGCGTGGGCGTATGCGTACACGCTCAGCGAGTCTGTGCCTGCCGAAGGTGCCGAGTTCACCATTCCATTCTCGGATCTCGGCGTTCCAGCTGATGCCTGCTTCCGCCTGTTCGCGACTACTGCGGACTACGCGCTTCTCGACTACGTCGATCAGAATGACGCCAATTCCGACCATGACACGGGCATCCCAGACAATCAGTGCTGCGCCCTCGAGCTGAGCCAATACTCCAAGCCTTGGAGCGGAACGAAGTATTCTTCGGCACTGGCGTCGCTTTGGCCTAGTGCAACTCAGCCGGGTTTCGGACTTATACACGCCGGTTCTGCGGCGAAATGCTATTTCATGCAGCGTGTCAATGGTCAGTACACATATTCAAACGTGCTTACGCTAAACACGGCTGTGCCAAATGTATGGAAGTTTAGAAACAATGCGGTGGTCTTAAACGGAACGACGCAGGCCGCAACCACCGGCGCAAAGAAGTGGGCGACTCCGCTTGGCGAATCCGGTGAGAACATCCACATGGGACGTTTCGCGAACGAAACAGAGTTGAAGGTACAGTCCAGATGGTACTATCTGCGTCTCTTCGGGCAAGACGGCAGTCCTCTTCTCGATTATGTGCCTGTCTCCAGAAAGTCAGATAACGTGGGAGGCTTCCTTGATAAGACCACGGGCCGTTTCGTGACGCCGAGCGGCGGCGGCGCGTTTGACGCGGGCACCGTGACGAACGACACGGATGCGATAGTGTGCGCCATAGGCGGCCTCCGCTCCTTCCCGCGGCTCGCGAAGAAACCGGCGACGGTGACGCTTGATACGACGGACGGCGCAAAGCTGACAGTCAAGGTGAACCCGGGCTACGGCATAGGATCAAAGCTACTTCTTGCGTATGGCACGGGCAATGGCGGCGAAGACGTGGCCTCATGGAGCAACAGTCTGGAACTTTGTGAATCGATTCCGGAGGAAGGCGGCACTTACACGGTCGATCTTGCGGAGCGTGGACTCGACACCGGGCATATGTTCCGCGTGTTCATCGCCAACCGCTATACGATGCTCAAACGCGTCCAGCTGGATTCCGACGACGACACGATCGACACCGGCATCCGCGACTATCTTTCCCACGGTTGCGACTTCGGCTACTATTGCACAGGATACTCGAATAAGTATTCGGCGTTCCTTGGTTCTGGCATCGGCTCGAACGCATCCAACTGCGGCTTCCGCTTCTGCCTTGGCGGCAGCGCTACTTATGTGATGCTCGGGCAATTCACCAATGGAAAATACACGTACAAGTTCTTCAATCTCACCGCGAACGTGCGCAACGAGATCGAAGCTTTGGACGGTGCAGTGCGCTGCAACGGCGTGGCTCTGAATCCGCAAACCGGCAACTCCACATGGTGCACGGATCCGCTCGGCGTTAGCGCTCTAAACATCTTCGTTGGGCGTCTGTCCACCGACAATACGTCCGGCAACGGAAACTACGGATGGTGGTACCATCTTACGATCTACGGGGCGGACGGAAATCCGCTGCTCGATTACGTTCCCGTCAAGAGGTCTGATGGCGTGGCGGGATTTCTCGACCGAGTTAGCGCGAAGTTCGTCACACCTACCGCGGGTGGTTCGCTCGTGGCGGGCGATGCGGAGAGTGAAGAGGCGCTTGTGGGCATGGTGGTGTCGGATACGATGACATGCGACCCCCAGCTCCCCATCACCGCCACGTGGATGGGCGGTGCGAGCGTTGATCTCGCGAATGCCGTGAACTGGGAGTGCTTCAACTATCTCGGCGACGTGCTTCCCGCCACGACCCTTCCCCTCGTCGGCGTGACGGAGGCCACGTTTGGCGGCAACCTGGCGTTCAGCGTTGCCGCTGCTGAGGATCGGCTCTGGAGCAAGGCGAAGTTCATCGACAGCACTCTTGCCGGCGACTGCGATTGGAGCGGACTCGGCAACATAGCCCTTGACGGCACGATCGAGCTGGCGGGCTATTCGCTCGTTCTTTCCGGAGTGCCTTCCGCCGGCACCATCACATCATCTCCTTCTGGCGATCCCGCCGAACTGCGCTTCGCGATTCCCGAAGGCCTGGTGTGCGAGAACGCGAACTGTGCGATCACCGGCAACTTGCGCCTCTTCAAGTCCGGCGCGGGAACGCTCGTCGCGACCAAGTATCCGCAGACGTATTCCGGTGGCACCGATATCGAGTCCGGCACTCTCAAGGCTGGTGTACCCGGCAGCATCAACACAGTGGACCGAGGGTCGTTCTTCGGAAGTCTGCTTACGCTTGACGTGCGCAAGGACGGGACGCTTGATTCGGGTGGCACCTACGGATGGGGGTATCACACGATCAATCTGCACGGAGGCACGCTCACCTCTTCAGTTGCATCGCCTAATAACACTTATCTCTTCAATCCGGTAATTCACCTCACGGACGATTCGACGGTCGAGGTGTACACATCAAGCGATACCAGGAGTCCGCTGCTTGACCTTGGCGGACATACGCTGAACATCAACTTCCACAACGGCGCTTGGCAGATATTCACATCCTTAGCTACGAACGGAAATATCGTCGTGACAGGAGACGGCGTGTTTAATCTGGAAAAGAATGGTGCAATCGACTGCTCGACCTGCTCGTTCGACATTTCCTCAAAGCTCAACATCGACTGCGGCGACCTGACGATGGCGGATCTCGCCGTTCGGTGTCCTGAAGGCTACGTCACAGGGGGCAAGCTCTCGTCGCCGATCAAGGTGAAGGGACGCTTCACGCCGGCTACGCGCTATTTCCCCAGCGTCCAGCTGCAGGACGGTGCTACGCTCGACATCTCCGGATACAACGTCACGTGGCCGACCGCCAGCCTTGTGGCGAACTGCGCGCTTTCGTTTGCGGAGGATGCCTCTGTGACGCTGGCTTTGGGAGAGAGAACCCTCAACATTCGGCAGCTAGTCGAATGGCCTGAGGATACGCCGCCTGTCGGCGTCGACACGCTCTCCGTCAAATGCGACAGGCCGCGCGTCTCTCTTGAGATCCGCGGCGACGGCATCTACAATGCCTCAGGTATGGTGATTCTCGTGCGTTGATCTTCAGCAAAACAAGGAGCTAACTATGCAGTTCAAGAAGTTGGCTGGCTGCGTCGCCGCGGTGGCGGCGAGCGTGGCGATTTCTTCGCTGGCCGTGGTGGACGCTGCGGCGCAGAAGGGGAATGGATGGGGCAAATACGCAGGCAATCCAGTTCTGGGCGACCCCGTGAGGCTGGGCACGTGCTTTGACGTGAACGTCGTGAAGGGCAAGAGCGCAAAGTTCGACATGTACTTCTCGTGGCGGCCGAAGAAGTCGATTGCGGTGTGCTCCAGCGACGACGGAATCCACTGGACAGAGCCGGAGATCGTGCTGCGTCCTGACTCCGCCTGTGGCTGGGAGCAGATCATCAACCGTGCAAGCGTGGTGCGCAAGGACGGCAAGTGGCACATGTGGTACACGGGCCAGGTGCTGGGCGGAAGGGGCAGGAAGGGGACGAGCAAGGTTGGGTATGCGGTCTCAGACGACGGGCGCGTGTTCCGTAAGGTGCAGCAGGATCCCGTGATGGTGGCCGAAGCCACGTTCGAGCAGGGCAACGTGATGTGTCCGCACGTCATGTGGGATGCGAGGCGCGGCGCATGGCGGATGTGGTATTCGGCGGGGGAGCAGTATGAGCCGAACGTCAACTGCTACGCAGAGTCGAAGGACGGTATCAAGTGGGAAAAGTCGCCCCTCAACCCGGTGATGGCGAAAGGGACTCGCGAATGGGAACAGAACCGCGTGGGCGGATGCGAGGTGCACCCGCTGCCGGATGGTACGTTCGTCATGTTCTACATTGGATACAAGGACATACACACGGCGGCGATCGGCGCGGCAGTCTCGAAGGACGGCATCTCCGGCTGGCGGCGGCTCAAGGCGAATCCACTCGTCACGCCCACGCCCAACACGTTCGACGCCTCCGCCTGCTACAAACCGTCCGTGTTCCGTGACGAGAAGAACGGACGCTGGATGCTCTGGTACAACGGGCGCAACGGTGGCAAGGGCGAGTACATCGGCCTCGTGCTGAAGGAAGGCCTTGATCTTGGCGACCTTGAGCCTTGAAGCATATGAAGCAAAACGAGGAATGGCGATGAGCAGAAGCACTAGTTCCAATGGTCTTGGTCGGCGCGCCTTTCTGGAGCGCGCTGCGTGGGCGGTGACGGCCGCGGCGATAGGCGGCACGGAGGCGAAGGCCGCGCCGGTGCAGGGCAAGGCGTCCCTTGTGGGATTCGCGGCGCCAAAGCTCGAGAAGATCCGCGTGGCGGTGATCGGCACGGGCGGACGCGGCGGCGCGGCCGTACATCGTCTCTGCAACGTGCCCGGGGTTGAGGTGGTGGCCCTCTGCGAGCTCGACGAGGGTAAGGCGAAGCGGCACCAGCAGAAGTTGAAGAAGAACGGATTCAAGGAGCCGCAACTCTTCATCGGCCCGGAGGCGTACAAGAAACTGTGCGAATCCGGCGTGTGCGATCTTGTGCACATCAACACAAACTGGGAGTCGCACGGCATGATCGCGCGCTATTCCGTGGAGTGCGGAATACACACGATGGTGGAGGTGCCGGGCGTGCGCAGGATCGACGACGCCTGGGCGATCGTGGAGGCCGCCGAGAAGAACCGCTGCCACTGCATGCCGCTCTCCAACTGCTGCTACGACGAAGACGCGATGACGATGATCAACGCGGCGCACGCGGGCATCCTCGGCGAGCTCGTGCACGGCGAGGGCTGCTACCTGCACTTTACGCGCAATTCGCGTAGCCAGGGTTTCCACGACGCCAACAGGATATTCTCGTCGCTCGAGGCGCTTAGAAACCACACGGGAATGTGCTACTGCGTGCACGCGCTCGGTCCCATCTCGCTCGCGATGAACATCAACCGCGGCGACAGGCTGGAGCATCTCGTCTCGATGGGAAGCAGGGGCTTCGCGTGGCAGATGTACGCGCAGAAGAAGTTCGGCCCGAACGCGCCGGTCTCGAAGATCTCATTCGAGGCCAACGACTTCAACACCACGTGCATCTACACCGCGCAGGGAAAGACCATCCTCCTCAGGCAGTGCAACGACGTGCCGATGCCGTACACGCGCTTCAACTCCATCTATGGCTTCAACGGAACGATCGAGACGCGTCCGCTGCGTGTCGCGATCGAGAAGAAGCTCGACGCGGGCGTGGGGGATTTTCTGGAAGGCGCCGAGCTTGACGCGTTCCGCGCGAAGTACGGCTCGCCGCTCTGGAACAAGGATGCCGCAACGGCAAAGCGCCTTGGCGGACACGGCGGGCAGGACTACTTCATGGACTACCGCTGGGCGCACTGCATCCGCAACGGTCTTCCGCTCGACATGAACGTCTATGACTTCGCGGCGTGGAGTTCGATATTCGAGCTCAGCGAGAGAAGCGTCCGCAACCGTTCCCAGGCCCAGGACATCCCCGACTTCACCCGCGGCGCGTGGAAGACTACACCTCTCGCCACATATATTTAACGCGAGAATGTTGCCAATGTTGCCAGTTCCAATGTTGCCAATGACGACATGTGGGGACAGTCCCCATGGGGGAATTGACATGTGGGGACAGTCCCCGCGGGGGAAGACATGTGGGGACAGTCCCCGCGGGGGGTATGTGGGGACAGTCCCGAGACATGTGGGGGACAGTCCCCATGGGGGAATAGTGTGACACATATTCTATTGTGACACATTCGTGCCGCTGGGTGTGACAAAATGTGACAGCCTGACTGTGCCATACCACTTTCTTACGAAATTCTGTTGTTTTTGGTGGAATTTTTGTACTGGCCCGTTATTGGCATGCCTTTTGCTATAGTTTGTTTGTTGCCGCGTAGATTGCGGTGACGAAGACAATTTAAAAAAACGAAAGGTAAAAAACTATGGCAAAAGTACTAGGCATTGACCTTGGCACCACGAACAGCTGCATGGCTGTGATGGAAGGTGGCCAGGCGACGGTTATTCCGAACAAGGAGGGCGCGCGCACCACGCCTTCGATTGTAGCGTTCACGAAGACGGGCGAGACGCTTGTCGGCCAGGCGGCGAAACGTCAGGCGGTGACGAATCCCAAGAGCACGATATATTCGATCAAGCGCTTCATGGGCCGTAGATACGACGAGATGAGCGAAGAGATCAAGATGGTGCCTTACGAGGTTGTACGTGCTGCGAACGGCGATGCCGCCGTGAAGGTGAACGACAGGCAGTATAGTCCGCAGGAGATCTCGGCGATGATCCTTCGCAAGCTGAAGGAGGACGCCGAGGCGTTTTTGGGCGAGAAGATCACCGAGGCGGTGATCACGGTGCCTGCCTACTTC
>JAFUDL010000302.1 GCA_017459225.1 Kiritimatiellia bacterium | reverse complement strand
GGAGAAGCGAGCACTCGTAGTAGACGAAGGCGATCGCCGCGATCGAGAACGAGAGTATGATGGCCGCCCTTGAAAGCGTGCATATCGCGCCGAAGAAGTTCAGCACCACCGCGATCAGCGCGTAGTGGGAGCGGGAGAAGCGGCGCATGCTCTCCGTCGCGTCGCCGCCCTTGCGCTTGTGCGCCGCCTCGCGCGGCATCTCAGAGGTCTCCCACACGCGGTGCTGCCACACTCCGATTGAGAGCGCCAGCGCCATCGTGAAAAACGAGCCGCCCATGTTCGCATAGCCGAACACGGAGAAGAAGTCGGCTGCCGCCGGGGTGTCGCCCCAGAATGCGCCAGTGGCGCCCGTGGCGCGCTGCACGAAGCCAAGCACGGCGAGGGCGGCCGCGTTCCACACGATCATCTCAACCAGGGCGCGCTTGCCGGCGCGCGTGAGCGCGTGCTTTGCGGCGAGCATCGCCGTAAGCGAAGGCAGGAACCAAAGCACCACGCCGAAGTGCTCGCCCATGTTGACGCAGAACGGCGCGAACGGAACAGGAGGGTCGGCGCTGGCGCCCGCAAGGATCTTGGCGGCGTCGCAGTCAGGGCAGAGGCCGCGGTTCGCCAGCGGAATGACCAGCACGACGAGGAACACGAGCGTGGCGTAGAAGAGCGGGTCGGTGCGCAGAGCGTGCCATACGCGCCGGCGGGCGGCGAGTGGATCCTCGTGAGGATGGCGCTGCGGGAAGAGAAGCAGCGCCTCGAAGAGGAACGCCCACAGCCATGGAATCGTGGGCATCATCGAATCGGCGCGCGCGCCGCCGTGGATCCAGGAAAATGCCGCCATTGTGGCGAACACGAGAATCACGCTCAGGTTTTTCAGTATCAGTTCCATGGATTTACAGCCCGTTGGATCAGTAGCGGTAGTAGTCCGGCTTGAAAGGCCCGTTCACGGGAACGCCGATGTAGTCGGCCTGGCGCTTCGTGAGCTTCGTGAGCTTGGCGCCGCGCGCCGCGAGGTGGAGGCGAGCCACTTCCTCGTCGAGCGTCTTCGGCAGGCGGATTACGCCCTTCACGCCGCCCTTCCAGAGCATCATCTGCGCGAGGCACTGGTTCTTGAAGCTGTTGGACATCACGAAGACGGGGTGCCCAGTGGCGCAACCGAGGTTCACGAGCAGTCCTTCGGCGAGCAGGTAGATCGAGTGGCCGTCGGGGAATGTGAACCTGTCCACCTGCGGCTTGATGTTGACGCGCTTCACGCCGGGCCAGGCCATGAGACGCGCCACCTGAATCTCGTCGTCGAAGTGGCCGATGTTGCAGACTATCGTCTGGTCGCGCATCTTCGCCATGTCCTCTGCGGTGATGATGTCCACGTTGCCCGTCGTCGTGACGAAGATGTTCGCCCACTTGAGAGCGTCCTGCACCGTGCACACGTCGAAGCCGGCCATGCACGCCTGGAGGGCGCAGATCGGATCGACTTCCGACACCTTGACGCGGCAGTGGTTCTCGCGCAGGCTCTCGGCGCATCCCTTGCCCACGTCGCCGTAGCCGCAGACGAACGCGTTCTTGCCCGCGAGCATCACGTCCGTCGCGCGCTTGATGCCGTCCACAAGCGACTCGCGGCATCCGTAGATGTTGTCGAACTTCGACTTCGTCACCGAGTCGTTCACGTTCACGGCCGGGAAGAGCAGCTCGCCCTTTGCCTCGAGCTGGTAGAGGCGGTGGACGCCGGTGGTGGTCTCCTCCGAGACGCCGCGCACGTTCGCCGCGGCACGCGAGAACCAGTGCGGGGACTTCTTGAGCGTCGCCGCGATCGTGGCGAAGAGCGCCTTCTCCTCCTCGCTCGAGGGATTGGCGATCGCGGATGGATCCGTCTCGGCGCGCGAGCCGAGGTGAAGGAGCAGAGTGGCGTCTCCGCCGTCGTCGACGATGAGGTCCGGACCCTTCCCATCGGGCCATGTCATCGCCTCCTTCGTGCACCACCAGTACTCGGCGAGCGTCTCGCCCTTCCACGCAAAGACGGGCGTGCCAGTCTTCGCGATCGCGGCCGCCGCGGCGTCGTTCGTGGAGAAGATGTTGCAGCTCGCCCAGCGCACGTCAGCGCCAAGCTCCTTCAGAGTCTCGATCAGGATGGCCGTCTCCACCGTCATGTGCAGAGATCCCATGATTCGCGCGCCCGCGAGCGGCTTCTTCGGGCCGTATTTCGCGCGCGTCTGCATGAGTCCGGGCATCTCCGGCTCTTCGGTCTCGATAAGCTTGCGGCCAAGCTCGGCCAGCTTGATGTCGGCAACCTTGTACTTCATCGCCACTAGTATTCTCCGTGTACGCCCCGAACCTGCATGGACGGAGCGCCATACAGTATATCAAAAAAAGGGCAAAAACGCCATAGAATCCGTCACCGGGAATGCGGCGGAAATCACTTGGTTATGGGGGTGATCTTGCGCACGTCGGAGGAAAGGATGCGCTGCTGCACGCCGGGAGCAGTCTCCAGCGTGATGTTGCCGAGAGGGTCCCTCTCCACCAGGACGCCGCGCACTATGCCGCGCGTAGTGTCCACGATGATGTCGGGCGTGAAGATGCGCTTGAGGCGAGCGTAGAGCTGCGTCGTGTCGCGCGAGGTCACGTTGATCTTGTAGCCCTTGTCCTCATAACCGTCGCAGTGCACCAGCACCGTATGCGCGCCCACGGCCACCTTCTCGATCGCGAACAGCTTGGACTTGTTGGAATCGCCCTGCTCGGCCGTGATGCCAACGGCGCGCCCGTCGATGGATATCCTCGCCCCGGGCGGCGTGGTGATGACCTCGATGCGCCCGAGCGTGCTCTCTAGCGTGAACTCCTCCGTGCCCTCGCCGGCGTTCTCCAGTGTGATGGAGCGCGTCATCGGCGCGAAGCCCTCGAGCTCAACGCGCGGGCTGTGGTCACCCGGCTTCACGGACGACAGGGAGAGCGGCGTCTTGCCCTTGAAGTCGTCGTCCAGAAACACGCGCGCGCCCTCAGGCGTCGAGACCACCTTCAGCTGCGCGGCGCGTCCCTTCAGACGCAGAGACAGCGTCTGGCTCGCCCCCGCCTGCATCCGCAGCTCGCGCGTCTCCTCCTCGTATCCCGCGAGGCGGAACACGATCGTCGCAAGCCCCTTAGGAACGTTCGTGAGCTTGATCGGCGTCACGCCGCGCTCGATGCCGTTCACGATCACCGTCGCGCCCTCGGGATCGGTGCTGCAGTCCACCACGCCAGAGTCGAGCGAAAGCTCCTCCTCGCGCACGAGCGGACGCCGCCCCTCGGTGCGCACCTCGATCTTCTTGGACTGGTAGCCGTTCAGCGAAAGGACGAGCGAGTGGGCGCGTCCGCTCGCGAGCGACGTCACGAGAAGCGGCGTGGCGCCAAGCGACACGCCGTTGCACTTCACGTCGGCGCCGGCTGGCGTAGTCTTGACCAGGATGATGCCCTTCTCCTCGGCAAGCTGGAAGTTCTTCTGCACGAACGCGCCCGGATTGATCTGCACGAACGCGTGCTGCGCCACGTACGACGGCGCCTCGACGCGCAGCAGGTGGCTGCCCGGCTCAAGACCGAACACCGAGCACGGCGCTGGACCGTGCAGCTTGCCGTCCACAAACACCTTCGCCCCCTCAGGCTGCGCCGTGACGTCGAGGCGCGCCGGCACCTCCTGCTGCTCTGCGGCCGCGGCGGAGAGCGCGCACAGGAGCGCGCAGCATACGGAAATCACATGCTTCTTCATCACTTGAGCCCTTTCTTCATGCGGTTCTCGACGTCAAGCAGCTTGCCTGCGGCCTCTGCGTGGCGCGGATCCTTGGCGTCGGGCACCATCTGGCAGAGAACGCGCAGCTCCTGCTCGGCCGTGCGCCAGTCGGCGAGGTTGATCGCGCGGTCGGCGCGGAAGCGCTGGTCGCGGTAGCGCTTGTCGAGTTCGGCCTCGACCTCCTTCTGGCGGTTCACAAGCGCGCCGTACGTCTCGGGCTTGGGGTTCACCGTGTCGAGGTAGAACACGGCCTCGTTGTATGCGGCCAGCGCGGCGGCGATGTTGCCGTACTGCACGTCGCGCTCCTCCCACTTGGCGTCGCCCTCGCGGCGCAGCTCGGCGCTCATCTCCACGAGCTTCTCCGCGGAGAACTGGATGGCCCAGATGCCGAGCTCGTTCTTCGAGAACGTCTCAAGCTGCTCGCGCACCGTGCGGAACTCGCCCGGCTCGGGCGCGTTCTCGATCGTCGTTGAGAACACCTTGTCGCCGCGCACAACCGTTAGCGAGAAGCTTTTGAGCGTGCCCGCGACGAGCGGCACGCCGGCGTACTCGGGCGAGAGCTTGAACAGCTCGGGCGCGGAGAGAATGGCGGTGAGCCGCTCAACGGCGTTGGAGGAAAGCTTTGTGGTCTTGCGGACATGGCGGTTCTCCTTGGGCACGTCGTCGATCTCCACGGTCATCACGCCGGCCTGATCCATCGAAAGCGCGTAGCGGTACACGCTCTCCTTGTCTGCCTCGACCTTCTCGAACGAGACGGCGAGAAGTTTCGCCGGCGCCTTGGCGGGAACCGGCTTCGCCACGGGCTCGTCCTTTGACTTGCCGCCGTCAGAGAGTATCACCACAGCGGCGCCAGCGACGGCGAGAAGCGCCACGGCCCATATCACAAAGCGCATCGGCGCAGGCTTGCCGCCCGCGTGCGCAGGCTCGTCCTTGCGTCCAAGGCCGAGATCGACCTTCGTCTCGGCGGCAGACGGCGCGGCAGGCGCGGGGGCTGCGGACGGAACGACTGCGGCGTCATCCGCCGCGATCGTTATCGAAGTGTCGCCAGCCTCCACCACGTCCCCTGGCTTGAGCTGCACCGAGTCGGCCCCAAGAAGCGCGCCGTTCACCGTGGTGCCGTTCGCGCTCACGAGGTCGGTCACCCACAGCGCGCCGTCGCGCAGCTCGAAGAGGCAGTGGTTGCGCGAAAGCGCGGGGTCCTGCACGGACAATTCGCAGGACGATGATCTTCCCATTCTAAGCCCGGTGGACGGCACCTCGAAGCGCTGCCCCGCAAGCGGACCCTTTGTCACCTGAATGCATGGTGTGCTCTTGCTCATATTCCAGTTCTCCACTCGCCCGTCAGAAGGCGCTCTTTGCCAGCTGCGTGAGTATCGGCCCAAGCAGAATCACGCCCACGGCAGGAAAAATGCACAGCAGAAGCGGCCCCAGCATCTTCACCGGCGCCTCGTTGGCAAGCTTCTCGGCGCGGTCAAAGCGCCTGCCGCGCAGCTGCTCGCTCTGGATGCGGAGGATGGAGCCGATGGAAACGCCCAGCTCGTCCGCCTGCACAAGCGCGTACGCGACGCTCTTGAGATCCGGCTGGCGCACGCGCTCGGCCATGTTCTTGAGCGCGACTCGCCGGGGAGTGCCCACCTGTATCTCCTTCGTCATGCGTATGAGCTCCTCGTTCAGCGGATCGAGCTTGCGGCGCTCGCAGTTGCGCTGCAGGGCGCTCATGAAGTCCATGCCCGCCTCCACGCTGAGGGTGAGCAGGTCAAGGACGAACGGCAGCGCGCGCATGATGGAGAAGTGGCGGCGCTTGAGCGTGCGCCGCAGCCACGAGATCGGATAGATGTAGCTCCAGAAGACGCCGAGCAGGCACAGCGGCAGCCAGTTCTCGGCGAAGAAAGAGCCCGGCATCGCCGCGCCAAGGCCCAGCACCACAATGGCCCACGCGCCGCCGCACGCGATCGGCATGAGGAACTTGAGCGCCACGAACTCCTCGCCCGTGAGAAGCCCCTCGAGGCCCGAGGCCACGATCATCCAGTCGGCCTCGCTGCGCGCCTTCTCGAAGAACTTCGCGTGGACTAGGGCGCGGAGGTTCTGCACGAACGGCAGCAGCATGCGCATCACGAGCGGCAGGCGCCGCTCCGTGCGCCGTCCGTCGGCCAGCGTGACATACGTGATCTCGCG
This sequence comes from Kiritimatiellia bacterium, assembly GCA_017459225.1. Lineage (GTDB taxonomy): Bacteria > Verrucomicrobiota > Kiritimatiellia > RFP12 > UBA1067 > RUG572. The sequence goes on along the minus strand of JAFUDL010000302.1, from coordinate 2,429 downwards.
CGCGATCGAGGCCGCATAGTACGCGAATCCCGCCGCGCAGACCGTCCACGCGGCGAATATAAGGGCTATGTGTATAGACTGTGGCATAAGTTGACGAGTTAAATTTTATCAAATACTCCCTAGCATGTGAAGCGGATATTTGATATCATATTGCCACTTTCTTTTGGGACAGTAGCTCAACTGGACAGAGCGATGGTTTCCTAAACCGTAGGTTGGGAGTTCGAGTCTCCCCTGTCCCACCAGCCTTTACCGGCCGATCCATGCCGACGGCCTTTGCCGCGCGCAAGGCACCATGCACTAGGCATTTGGCGCTTTTTTGCTATAATATTCGCGTGCCATGAAATCAAGCGTAACAGAACTCCTATCACCGGCGGGGTCGTTCGAGACGGCCCTTGCCGCATTCGCGGCGGGCGCCGATGCGGTGTACCTCGGGCTCAACGCGTTCTCCGCGCGCGCAGACGCGGTGAACTTCACGCCCGCCCAGCTGCGCGACCTTCTTGCGCTCGCGCGTCCCAAAGGTCGCCGCGTCTACGTGACCTTCAACACCGTCATCGACCAGAGCCAGCTGCCCCAGGCCATCGAGAATCTCGCCATCCTCGACGAGCTCGCCCCCGACGGACTGATCGTGCAGGACCTCGGCGTGGCGCGCATCGTGCGGCGCAACTTCCCGCAGCTCGCGCTCCACGCCTCCACGCAGCTCGTGGCCCACAACCTCGAAGGCGTGCTCGCCATGAAGGAGCTCGGCTTCACGCGCGTGGTGCTTGCACGCGAGCTTCCGCTCGAGGACATCCGCTCGCTGGCCGCGCGCGGCGGCGTGGAGATCGAGGTTTTCGTGCACGGCGCGCTGTGCTACTCCATTTCCGGACTCTGCCTCTTCTCCGCGATGGAGAAGAACCGTTCCGGCAACCGCGGCGCGTGCGCGTACTGCTGCCGCCTCGCGTGCACCGACGCCGCGGGCAACAGCGCCCGTCCCTTCTCGATGCGCGACCTCCGCCTCGACGACTCGCTCTACGCCCTCCGCGACGCAGGCGTCGCTTCGCTGAAGATCGAAGGCCGCATGAAGTCGCCCCTCTACGTCGCCACCGTCACATCCCGCTACCGCCAGCTGCTCGACGGACTTCCACCGTCCACCACGCGCGCAGACCTCGAGACCGTTTTTTCACGCAACACCACCCACCTCTACCTCGACGGCTATCCCCCTCCCGCGCCCTCCCCCTCCAGCGCCGACGTCATCGACCCATCGAACCTGGGCCATCTCGGCACGCCCATCGGCACCGTGAAGCGCTTCACCAAGGACCGCGAAGGCCGCACATGGCTGCGGCTCCACACCTCCCGCGTCCTTGAACGCCATGACGGGCTCCAGTTCCTCGCCCAGGGCGGCAAGCCATACGGCTTCGGCATCTCGGAGATGCGCACCTCGATTTCGCGGTCCACCGTCTTCAGCGTGCGCGCGGGAAGCGACGTCGAGATCCTGATGCCCGCGCCAGAAGCCTCAGCTCCCGCGCCCGAGATACGTCCGGGCGACGCAGTGTACTGCTCCGCCTCAAACGAGGTGAAGCGGCGCTTCCCCGTGCCGTCGTTCCGTCCGTCGGCATGCGAATCAGGCACGCCGATTGAACTGGAGGTGACGCTTTCGGAAAGCGGCGTCTCGGCAAGCGCGCGCACGGCATCGTCCCCCGTCGTGTGCGCAGAGGCGTCTATCGCGGCCCCGCTCGCCCCGTCGCGCCAGAGCGAACGCACCCGCGCCGCCGTGGAGAAGGCGTTCGCGCGCCTCGGCGGCACGGAATGGCGCCTGGCGTCCCTTGCGCTCAATGATCAGCAGCACCTCTTCGTGCCGGCGTCAACGCTGAACGACCTGCGCCGGCAGCTCGTGGAGAAGCTCGACGCGGCGCGCATCGCCGTGCGGACCGCGCGCGTGGCGGCGGCAATGGACGACGCCGCGCTTCTACCGCCAGCCGATGGGTCCAACCCACCTTCGCGCGTTCTCAAGATGCGCATCGACCAGCCGATTCCGGACGACGCCTGCTCGTTCGACGAGATCGTCGTTTCGATCGGTCACCAGCCCGGACGCGCCGTCGACGCCGCTCTGCAGCAGATCGCCGAGCGCCTCCGCACGCTCGCAGGCGACGCCGGCGATCCCGTGCCTTCTCTTCGTCTCGCCCTGCCCGTCTTCACTCGCGAATGCGACCTCAACACGCTGCGCAGCGCCGTCAAGCACATGGCCAAGGCCGGCATCTCCGCCTGGGAGGCCGCGGATCTCGCCACGCTGCGCATTCTGCGCCAGCTTGGACTTGAAGACATCACCGCGGACTGGACGCTCTACGCCTTCAACGCAGCCGCCCGCGCGCAGCTATGCGAACTTGGCGTGCAGCGCATCGTGGCCTCGCCCGAGAACAACTCAGAGAACCTTCTCGCCCTCGCTTCGCAGC
>JAFUDL010000026.1 GCA_017459225.1 Kiritimatiellia bacterium | reverse complement strand
CGCAGCCGAGCGCGGCGTAGGTGCCGGGATACGGCGCGGACGTATCGAGCCACTGCATGATCACGCGGCGGTCGGCCGGCGTGACCTTCGCGCCGTGGTGCGATCCGGAGATCTTCTCCATGAGCGGGCTGCCGCCGCTGCCGCGCTCGTAGGGAGGCCAGTCGCTGCGCTCAGAGTTGCGTCCGTCGAGCACCTGGTTGTGCGCGATGAGGTTGTAGTAGGCCATCGAGAACATCACGCCATGGTCGCCGGATAGGTCGACGTTCGCGCAGCGCTTGTCGGGATTGTGGCATCTGACGCACGCGCGGTCGAGAACGGGCTGCACGTCGCGCGGGAAGTCGGGAACGTCAAAGACGAGTCCGGACGGGTCGATCTCGGATGGTCCGCGCGATATGGCCTTCGAGACCGTGGCCGCGCGGCGCACGGTGTTTTCCGTCTTCTTCTCGTGGCAGCCCACGCACCCCTGCTTCTCGCCTGGCATGACCTGCGTGAAGCTCTGCATGCGCTTCACGGCGCGGCCCTCCGCATCCATCGCCACAAAGAAGAGCGACTTCAGAGCGGGCGCCTTGAAGTAGGCGCTGCCGTCATCCTCCACCGGCACCGTGCCGAGGTAGCGCGTGAGCGTGAACGTGCCGCCGTAGGTGAGGGGGTCCATGCCGCCCGTGTAGTTGATCGGCTTCGGAAGCGACTCCATGACCATCAGCTTTTTGATCGTGCCGGGCTTCACGCCGTCCATGCTGCGGCTGATCATAACGTTCTCAAGATAGAACTCGCCAGTCTTGGACGAAAGGTCCGTACGGTCGGCGAGGATGCGCTCGCGCTTGTGCGGCATCAGCGGACGCGGCTCGCTTATGCGCGAACCCCCATCGCTCGCCCCCTCGAACGTGGTGAACTCGGCCGGAAGGCTGAACAGCGCCTCTTTCTTTCCGCGCCTGTTCATGAGGAACACTTCGCCGCCGTCAGTCGCCATGAAGAGCTCCGGCGAGAACGCCCACGGATCGAAGCACTTCACGTTCGAAACATGGCGGATGTTGGAGCGGTTGTCGGGACCCGACTTCGCGGAGAGGATGCTTAGGAATCCGCCGTGTTCCATCATACCGTGGCCGGGAGAGTCAATGAGAACGATGTCCTCCGAGCCAGGAATGGGCTTGGCGTCGATGTACACGCTGTTGGGGTATGTGTTGCCCTGCAGGATCTGGTGCTGCGTGCCGTCGGGATTCATCGTCCAGAGGTGATGGAACGTAACCTGGCGGCGATCGACGTACTCCCAGCGCATGTAGGCGATGCGGCCGTCGTGAAGCGGCCAGGGCGTGTTGTCGTGCTCGATGTTGGCGGAGAGCATGCGGATTCCGGAGCCGTCCGGCTTCATGCGGTAGATGGTGGCCACCTGGGTGAGCCAGCAGTTAACCCAGCGGCGCGCGCGGCCCGAGACGAAGATGATGTCGCCGTCCGGGAGCCACGCGGGCTCGATGTCGTCGTATTCGCCGAACGTGAGCTGCTTGAGGCCTGTGCCGTCCGAGTTTATGGTGAAGAGGTGGTAGCGCTGCTCGTTGCCGGGACGGTACGAGAACACGATCTGCCTGCCGTCGTAGTGGACGCACGGATCGCGCACCGCGCCCGCGACGTCCTCGAGGATCGTGCGGAACGACTTGGTGCGGAGGTTGTACGCCACGAGCCGACCCTGCCGGTTGAGGATCGTGTGGCTGGAGCCGTAGCAGTAGTAGCCGAAGTTGGCGTACCAGTGCTCACGCCGGTGCGTGCGCGTGGCGAAGAGGATTTCCTCGACGTCGCCGAACTCCCCGGCGAACAGCCTCTCGCGCAGCTCCGCGACGGACGGCGCGGGCGGACGCAGACCGGGGACGGATGGCTTCTCGTCCGTGTCGTAGAAGTCGATGTAGTCGATGTTCACCGGCAGGCCCGGCGCGACGATGCGCAGGTCCGCGCCCTTCGGGATGGCGATGCGCGCGGTCTCCACGTCACGGATCTGGTGGAAGTCGCCGGTGTCGGGGAACATGATGTCGCCAAGGTGCTTCGCGCCGTCGAAGAACTGCAGCTTGGCGTCCTTGCCGCCGTTGTCCGTGGAAAATGCCACGGCCACCCATTTCGCGGCGACGGACGTCTTGCCGTACCTGACGCCCCGGCCGCCGCTGAAGAAGGCGAGGATGCTGCCGCCGGACGTGCCCGGTATCTTGTCGTACGGACCGGCCTTCGCGCCCCGGCCGTCCGGCAACATCTCGCCATTCTCGGCCTCGAGCCTTGCAACAGGCACAGAGGGACCTCCCGCGGCGGCGCATGCAAGCGGCAGCGCGACCGCGGCGGCAAAAAAGAAATTCAATGCATATTTCATGCCATTGAGTATAGCATATCACAGCCCGCGCCGCAATTAGAATATCGCGTACGCCGGCTGTTGATCGCAGGCTGCATCTTTCTGTTTAATGAACGTCATCCCTTGTTCTCAACCGATCGTTGTCGGCGTAACTATAGTATGAGTCACCTGTGAGGATGACATGATCAACAAGCGGAATACCCATCATGTTTCCTGCCTCGCATAAGCCGTTCGTGAGGGAATCGTCACGTTTCGACGGAGACAAACTGCCGCTTGGATGATTGTGCGCGACGACGATGCCTGTCGCATTCCACCTGACCGCCAACGCAAACACATCACGTGGATGAACGCTCACGCCGTTTGCCGTCCCTATGGAAACGACTTGCGCCTCTGCGAGCGGCCTTTTCTTGGCATCAAGAGGCAAGGCCCAGAATGTTTCCTTCTCGGTGCCGGCCTTCATGACCGAACGAAACGCCGCCACCGCTTCCACGGAGGAAAGGATTGGCTTTTTAGCGTCTCTGCGTCCAGAGTAGCCGCGTCTCGCCAACTCGAATGCCGCCGCAAGTTCCAGCATCTTCACTCGTCCCAATCCAAGGATTTTCCTCTCGGGATTCCTCCTGTTGTATTCCCGAACGCCACTCTTGAGCGTATTGAGGTCTGTCTTGACCAGTTCCTCCACACCGCCGAATGCGTCAATGAGCCGCCGCGAAAGCTCCATCACGTCACAACCCGCCGCACCCGTCTTGAGGATGATCGCCAGAAGCTCCACCGCGTTCGCGACGGAGGCAGAACCCGCCGCCTCGATTCGTTCGCGCGGCTTCAGCTCCGTCGTCCGGTTCTTGAAATCATTTGCCATCCGCGCCTCCGTCCTCTGCGGCCGCAAGGAACGCGCCGTCGGTTTCTTCCTCGACTTCAGCGCCCCATCCGGCGGGGTTCGCCCTCTTTCTGCCCTTCCGCCTGAACTCGCCGTAGCTTACCTCGGCCAGCGTCTTGAGGAAGGCCAGATACTTCGGCTTGTCGTTCAGAAGCGCATCAAAGGCCTTGTCGTTCTCCGCGTAGGCTTCCAGAACGATTTTGCTGAGGATGTCGGGGAATATCCCTTCAACGTACACGTTCTTTTCGTGTGCGGACGCCGCCCTCTTGAGTTTCGCGCTGGCAAGCACTTTCGGCAGCACCATTTCGACGATGACAAGATCCGCGTCGGTGAAGTCTCCCGCATACGCCTGGTTGATCGCGTTGATCACTTCCTGCAGAAGCGACTTGGCCTGCGTCATTGTCGTCGACGGCTTGGGCTTCGGGGCCTCGAACACGGACGGCTTCTTCTCAAGCGCAATCGCCCCGGAGAACGTTTCCTTGAGCTTGTAGTACTTGAGCTTCACGGCACCTTCAAGATCGACCACTTCATGCGCATCAGGCGGCAGCAGGTGTTCAAGATAGGAGAGGAACGTATGCTCTTTCTGCACGGCCTCATCGAAGAGACGGGTTATCTGAGTGAGGTAGTTGTACCAACGCACGAACGAGCGGATTGTACGCCTGTAGAGCGAACGCTCCTTGTGAGAGAGGGCGTTGTACTTCGCGACGACCGGCGATAGCGCACCTGCAATCTGCCCCTGGGCAGACGAGTCCTTCCTGCCGCCAAAAGAGAAATGAATCTTGCTCACGGACTCGATATCCGCCTCTGAATAGAGATTGTACTTTCGTATCTCCTTGAGCTTCTTGAAGACGAGGTCGATGTTGATTTCCTCGGCAAGGTCGGTTTCCTGATAGTACGGCTGGAACGCCGCCTTTATCTCGTCGTTCGTGTTGACAAAGTCGAGGATGTACGTGTCGGTCTTTCCGGGGCAGATGCGGTTGACGCGCGAGAGCGTCTGCACGGCCTTGACGTCCCGCAGCTTCTTGTCGACGATCATCGTGTGCAGAAGCGGTTCGTCGAATCCCGTCTGAAACTTCTCGGCAACGACGAGGATGCTGCCCTCGGAGTGGAATACGGCCTTGGTCTGCGACTCCTTGACCGGCTTGCCCATCGAAAGCGCGTTGAGGCTCTCTTCGGTGTAGGTGGTGCCGCTTTTGGGCGGGTCTTCTATTGGACCGGAGAACGCGACCATCACTTTTATGTCCGTCCTGCCGCGCTCTTTCAACGCCTCCTGCAAGGCGAAGAAATACCGCACCGCCGCGCGGCGCGAGTCGGTGACGACCATCATCTTCGCGCCGGGATACTTCTTCTCAGTCACCGATGTGAACGTGTCGGCGATGACGGCGCTCTTCTCCGCGAAATTCCTTGGGTGCAGGTTTTTGTATTTCTTGATCGTCTTCGCGGCTTCGCTGACAGGCACCTCAGGATTGCCCTCCGTCGCCCGTACGATCTCGTAGCACGTCTTGTACGTCGTGTAGTTCGCCAGCACGTCGTGGATGAATCCCTCCTCGATCGCCTGGCGCATGGAATAGGTGTGGAACGGACGGAACGAGCCGTTCCTCTGCCGCGTCCCGAATATGTCGAGCGTCACGTCCTTCGGCGTCGCCGTGAACGCGAAGTAGCTGAGGTTTTTGTGCTTGCCATGGGCGCACATCATGAGCGCAAGCTGCGTATCGGGCGAGTCGATGTCGTCCTTGTCGATCTTCTTCCCCGTCTCCGCCTCGTATTCCACTATGGCTTCCGACAGATCGCCCAGCGCGATCTTGAGCTTCGCCGCGCTCTGACCCGTCTGGCTGGAATGCGCCTCGTCGACTATGATGGCGAAGCGTTTGCCTGCAACGCTCTTGTCGTCCTTGAAGATGACCGGGAACTTCTGCAACGTCGAAACGATGATCCGCTTGCCGTCGTCAATGGCGGCAAGGAGATCTTTAGCGTGCTTTTTCTCGTCTATGACGGCCACTTCGCCAAGCTTCGGGTTGAAACTCATCACCGTGCTCTGCAGCTGCTTGTCAAGGACACGTCGATCCGTCACGATGATCACAGAGTTGAAGACGGGCTTGTCGTCGTCGTTGAAGAGGCTTGCAAGGCGGTAGCCGATCCACGCAATTGAATTCGACTTCCCCGATCCTGCCGAATGCTGCACAAGATAGTTGCGGCCGCTCCCATGCGCCTTCACGTCGGCAACAAGCTTTCTCACGACGTCGAGCTGGTGGAAGCGAGGAAAGATGAGTTTCTTGTCCTTCGGCGCCGCTTCGTAGTTGACGAACTTCTGGAGAATGTCCAGGAGCGAATCTTTTGCCAGCACGTCCCGCCAGAGGTAGTCGGTCGGCGCGCAGGGGCCGATGGTCTGTCCTGTGCCGGGGGCGGCAGCCCCCGGTCTCCAGGCCGGATTCCCCGCCCCGCCATCCTCACCGGCGCCGGCCGAGCCCTGGTTAAACGGCAGAAAGCGCGTTGCCTCGCCTGCAAGCGAGGTCGTCATCCAGACTTCGTTCAGATCGACGGCAAAGAATACGAGCACGCGGTGGTTGAGCCTGAACACCGCCTCCTTGGGGTTGCGGTCGGTCATCCATTGAAGTTTTGCGTTCTCGACCGTCTGCCCCGTCAGCTGGTCTTTCAATTCGATGGCGACAAGCGGGATGCCGTTGACGGAGAGCATCAGGTCGACGCTCTTCGCCGGCTCCTTCACGCTGTAGCGCCACTGGCGGTGAAACTCGCAGATATTCTTTTCATAGTCCGCGTTCGCCGTCTCGTTCAACTTGTTCTCGGGCTTGAAGAAGCAGACCAAGAAATGCTTGCCGCAGGCATAGAAGCCGTTTCGCAGAACGTCGATCATCCCGTCCGTCTGGACGGCATCCTCGAACTTCTTGTAGAACTCTCTTTGCGGATCAAGCCCCGAACATGCCTTTGCAAAAAACGCCCATGCCTTTGGCTGGCTCGACTTCACAAAGCCAACGAGCGTCGAGAGATCAAGCGCCAGTTCGCGCTGGTAGGTTTTGCTCTGTTCTGTGCTCCTCCAGCCGAGTTCGCCCGTCATCAGCGCCTCGATGTCGCTCTCGAATTGATGTTCGTTATCGGCCATCTTGGCCTCCTTTCACCGCCTCGCATACGAGGCGGTCGATGTCGTTGGGCTTCATGCCATGGTAGTTGATCTCGGCTGCGCCATCGCCCGCGATAAGCTGGGCGATGCGATTCATGGCGCAAGCATCAAACCGAGTCATGCGCTTTTCTGCCGTCTGGTATGGCCAGGCGGCGGGGGCGAGCAGCAATAGCCTACCGTTGGCGGTTTGGTCGAAAAGCTTGCCGCCGGGCTTGTAGAGCGGCGAAAAACCCATGTTGCGCAAGGCGATTAAAGGCAAACCCGCGGCAAAAGCAAGCCGAGCTATCTCGCGCTCGCCATCAGAGATACAGGGCGATATCAAAACCGCGCCATGCTTGGCGGCGGCGAGCAGTTCGTCGCGTTTCGTCTCAAACTCTGGCGTGGTTTTCTCGATGATCGGCTCGCCCTTCTCATTGCGCGCAATCTTAAGCCCCCCACCAGGCTTCGGTATGCGGCGATATGCAAGATATGAGCGCGAGCATTGCACCTGAATGATATTCGGCGAGTCGAGAAGAAAGAGATTGCCGATGGCCGAGAAATGGGCCTTAACGCTCGGCGCTCCCGCGCCGAGCACCGAACAGAGCGGTCTGTTCTGTGCCTGGGGCGGCAGCCCCAGGTTATTCTGTGCCGAGAGCGGCAGCCCCAGGTTATTCTGTGCCGAGAGCGGCAGCTCTCGCTCTTTCTGCGCTTGGCGCGGCAGCGCCAAGATCAAATCATTCCTCACCCTAAACAGATCGGGGAAGAGTTGCTTTACCGCGAGGCGGCGCGGGTTATCTCGAAGGTAGGCAAACATCGAATCGAGCTGCCCCTCGTGAAAGAGAATCGTATCTTGAAACCCCTCTGCCCAAAGACCGCCCTTGCCAATGGCGGCCTTTGAACTGCCCGTTTTGAAACCGGCCATCGCCTGGCCGAGATGCCGCGCCATCGGCTTTGTCACATGAATGATGAAATGAACGTGATCGGGCATTACCTGGATAAAGAGCGGCTTGATCTCGGGGTGATGCTCGCCAAGCGCCCAAAACTCACGCTTCACCGCCTCGCCCGCCGGAGTGAGGGCGATCTCTGCGCTTGCCGCGAGGGCTAGCGCAGAGCCGATCGCTTCCGCGCTCGGCACAGAACTACCGCTCACGTTATTTGCTTGAAGCAGGCGGCCTTGCACTTGAAGCGGCCTGTTTTGTGCCCCGCTCGGCAGAGCGGGGATTTCCAGCCGCCCAAGTGCCTTTGATTTGCGATCGGCCAAGACAAGCGTAATCTGGTAAATGCAGGGCTGGCGATAATCCCAGCCGTTGCACCGCCTGAGCATTGAGTGCTTGGTCTCGGCACGCATCGCCATTCACGCCACCTCCCGCTTGCCAGTGACGACTTCGAAAATGAGCGATTTCTTGTAGGCCTCGAGATCGGCGATAAGCGCCTCCTTCTCCGCCACCAACGCATCAATCGCCGCGCACTTCCCATCAAGATAATCGGCTATGGCCTGTTGCTCGGGGAGGGGAGGCAATGGTATTGGTAAATCCTTTAGCATAGGCAGTCTTACTGAAGGTACTGTTGATTGAGCGCTCCCCTTGTCCATTTCCAAGGGGAAAATGGCTCCCAACGAATACAAAAGAAATCGCCCTTCAATACCCAGGAAGTTATATATGCGGTAAACTCGCTGATGTACGGCATACTTGCCTTCCGCATAATGAAATACCCGCCCGGCTCCAGCGCCGTCACCAGCCATCAAGATACCTGGCCCCTCAAAAGTATAGCTACTGCTCCTCTCGACAATTGGCGAGCGAACATAAAACGGATATGCGCCTTCAGGTTCCGCATCCTGAGTGTCTTTGTTTCCAGTCGTAATATCCGCAAGAAATCGTAACCGTCTCTTCTTCCATTCGCCATTGACAGCCGCGAAGATAAGCGACTTCTTCCACGACTTGTATTCCTCAATACCTTTTTTCGCCTCTGTCACCGCCGCGTCTATCGCCGCGCACTTCTCGTCAAGATACGCCGCTATCGCCTTCTGCTCGGCAAGGGGAGGAAGGATTAAACTGCAATCGTTGAGCAATCTTTGCGAAAGGCTGTAAACCTTGATTCCAAGTGCCTTGGCTCTAAACTGAGACCGCCAAATATCAGTCTTAAAGAGGTAAGCTAAATAGCAAAAAAACTGCCTACCTCGTTGCGTTGCATTTGGCCGAAAAACAATTGTGTGATAGCCAGCGAATATTTTATTTTCCCTATCAACATAAGCGCAATTCCCAAGGCCTTCCAAATCTTCTGATGTATCAGCAAAAACAAAGTCATCTTCGTGCAATAGGCAGTCGCTATCTGATTCAAGATACTTCATTGGCACAAACCGTAAAAGAGAGTCTTGAAGATGAGTACCAGTATTTTCCTTGGAATGAATCTGCCCATAACTTATTACAGGTATCCCTGTTGGGGTAAGATCGGCCTTGGTGATAGAAAGACCTTTGCGATATTCAAAGATACTTTTCAACCGCATCACCTCCCACCCCTCTGGAATTTTGCCGATCCAATCGACGCCGCTATCGCGCATCTTCTTCTCTGCGCCTCTGCCTCTCTGCGCCTCTGCGTGAAAAATCTTCCCCGCAGCGACGCCGATATCCCGCATCTTCCGCGCCATTAGCGATTGCCCTTTCCGAAAAGCTTGCCCAGCATCGCGCCCAGTCTCGCTTCGTGTTCTTTGATGCGCCCCATGATCGCGTCGGCCTTTTCGATAGGCTTGTATTCGTAGAACGTGCGTGTAAAAGGAATTTCGTAGCCGACTTTGCTCTTTGCATTGTCAACCCATGCCTCGGGGTTGTAGGGCAGCACCTCGCGCTTCATGTAGGCTTCGATATCTTCGCCCAATGGTACGCTCTCCGTGTCGCGTTTCGCCGTGTCGGCAACGGGCTTCCCTTTCTTCAAAACCTTCTTCCCATCCTCGACAAGCGGCGACTCGACGACGATCTTCGTGTAGCCGAAGGCGCTGTTGGTGAAGATATGGCTTTTAACCTCTAGTTCCGCCGAGCCTGTTCCGTTCGAGAAGCGGTAGCTTCTCGTCTCGAAGTCCCGGTACGCCTTGATTATCGCCTTGCGGCAATTCTCCGCGATATCAACGCGCTTGTTGCCGATCGACTTGCGGCGCGCCTCGCAGCATTTCGAGGCGTCGATTAGCTGCACCTTGCCCTTTCTCTCGCGGGGCTTGGCCTTTGTTATCACCCACACATAAGTAGCGATTCCGGTGTTGTAGAAGCTGTCGTTCGGCAGCTGTATGATCGCCTCAAGCCAGTCGTTCTCGATGATATGGCGGCGAATCTCGCTCGGCCCCGACCCGGCGTCGCCCGAAAAGAGCGACGAGCCGTTCTGGATGATCGCCATGCGTCCGTCGTCCTTGAGCTTCGCGATTCCGTTGAGCATGAAGAGCATCTGCCCGTCGCTCTTGGACGGCAACCCCACGCCGAAGCGCCCAGCGTCGCCCTGAGACGCCTCGCGCTCCACCTCCTTCGCCTCGACCTTCCAGTCAATGCCGAAAGGCGGATTGGAAATGACGTAGTCGAACTTGAAACCGGGGAACTTGTCATCGGAGAGCGTGTTGCCGTAGCGCATGTTGTCGGGATTGCCGCCGCGAATGAGCATGTCGGCCTTGGCAATGCCGAATGTAAAAGGATTGAACTCCTGCCCGAAATTCGTCACCTCGATTTCGGGATCGACCTCCTTGAGCCGGTCCTCCATGCACGTCAGCATCTGGGAGGTTCCCATCGTCATGTCATAGACCGTCTTGGACGAGCCACGCTCGCCAGTACCGAATACAGTCAGCACGTCGCACATGAGGTAGATGATGTCACGGGAGGTGAAGTGAGCTCCGGCCTGTTCGTCGTAGCTTTCCGAAAAGCGGGCGACAAGATTCTCGAAGATGTAGCCCATGTCGTTTGTGGCGACCTTCTCGGGCGACATGTCGGCCTTGGCGGAATTGAAGTCGGATATCACCTGATAGAGAACACCGCCCTTCTCCATCGTCGCGATCTGATCCTCGAACTTCATCTGCTCAAGGACGTCTCTCACATTTTCTGAAAAGCCGTTCAGATAGTCGCGGAAGTTTGAAGCGATGTTCTTGGGATCGGCGAGAAGCGTCTCGAACGTAAACTTCGACGTGTTGTAGAAGTTGTAGCCTGATGCGGCCTTGAGAAACGCCTCCTTCACCTGAAGGTGCTTCTTTGCGGCATATTCCTTCTGCACCTTGTCGAAAGTCGGCAGCAGGCAGTCGTGAAAGCGCTTCACAACCGCCATCGGCAGAATCACGAGACCGTATTCGTGCGGCTTGTACAACCCTGCAAGCGAGTTGGCGACATCCCACAGGACATTCGCCTTCTCCTGAATGGTCTTCCCCGCGTCTCTTTTAACCTGGTCTTTTCGCTCGTTCATGTCACTTTTTCTCTCTAGGCGATAGACCGCCCCGCAAGCACCTCGTCAGGAACGTTCAATTCCAATATGTCACGCGAGGGCGCAATCTGTCGTTTTGCCGCTCAATAAATCGTCTCGTATTCGCCCTTTTGGACCTTCTTGAGGCACTTGAAGCCCGCGCGCTTTGCGCGGTAGTTGAGATCGGTCTGGCTGCGTCCAAGTCCAGGCGCCTGGATCACGCGGAAAATCGCCGCCCCACAATCTGGACACTTCTCGAGCTTCGGGTCGTTGATCGACTGCATGATCTCAAAGCCCTTCGCGCACTTCGCGCACCCCTTCTCCGGCTCCTTGGCCTCGTAAACATACATCGGCATTCCACACCTCCAATTTCACTCGTACTTCACGAGATGCTTCTCGAGCATGCCCTTTAGGCGCGTCTCGAGCCACGGCGTGACCTACCAGAAGTCGCGCAGGTCAAGATACTCGCTCACCGCCGCCGCCTGGCCGGGCTTCACGCCGAACTCCGCGCGCAGAAGAATGTTACGCGCCGTCGCGTCGGGCGAGACGAACTCCACCACCTGCGTCCTGAAGCCGAGAATGCGCAGCAGCTGCGCCCTGAAGGCGTCCGTCAGCAGATCGCACAGCCTCTCGCGCAGTATTCCGTGGCGCAGAAGCCCCGCAAACGCCTGCGCACCCTTCGCCGCGCCTCCGCCGAGCGCCTTCTGCAGCTCGTGCTGGCAGCAGGGAGCCGAGACGATGTAGCGCGCGCGCCATTCAACGCCTCGCGCAAGCGCCTCGTCGGTCGCCGTGTCGCAAGCATGGAGCGAAACCACCATGTCCGCCCGCTCGATGGAGATGGCTTCGTCACATCCGAACGGAACAAACTTCGCGAGATCGAACTCCGTGAGGTCAGCCTTCGCGAACACAGCCTTTCCATCGAGCCCCAGCTGTCCGGCCATCTTGGAGGCTGCGGCCACCACGTCCTCGCGCCTGTCAACGCCCACCACCCTAACGTCGGCGAACTTCTTCACTTCCGCAAGATACATGCAGAGCGCAAGCGTGAGATACGCCTTGCCGCATCCGCAGTCCACAACGGTGAACGGCCTGTCGCCCGGCTCGTCCTTGATCACGTCGTCCACCACCTTCAGGAACTCGTTCACCTGGTCGTACTTGCCGCGCTGCGAGGCGCGTATGCGCCCGTCGCCATCGGCAAGGCCGGTCACGCGCAGGAGCGCGGACGAATTGAACGACGCAAGAGGCGTCTTCTTCACGCGGTCGTGCGGCTGCACCACCGCCACGCGGTCCATCTCCGCGCTGCGCGTGGCCATCACGTGCCCCTTGCGCGTCACGCGCACGTGGAGGTCTCCCTTCGCAGTCATCAGGTGGAGGTCTCTTGCGCCCTTCTGCGCGATGATCTCCTCAAGCCCCTCTGCAGCGCCGTTCGCGTCGAAGTTCTTCACGCGCACCGTTCCGTCGTCCACCATCTCCGCCTGGTAGCGCGTCTCGCCGCCTATCGCAACGGGACGCATCGAGATGCGGAACGTCTTGCCGTTGCGGCGCACGGTCTGCACGATCTTCATGAACCCTTCGCCCAGCGTGCGGGCCCGTATCTCCTCGGCAAGCGCCGCGTCAAGCTCTCCTCTTTCCATGCTATTTCCACCTCGCTCTCTAGACCTCGAACTTCTCCGCAATGTCGCGCCCCACGACTTCGTAGCGCCAGCCGCCGGCGAGGGGGTTCTCCGGATCGCCGGGATCGTCCACCCACGCCGTCACCGTCGCCCTGTTCGCGATCACAGCAGGATCCACGTGCAGCTCCTCGGCGCGCTGGCGCATGAATTCCATCGCTTCATCCGCGGCCTCCTTGACCTCGGAGATGTAGTGCGGGTGGAAGTCTACGGGACATTCCTCCTCAGGCACAGCCGCGCCCTCCTTGAGCGCCTTCGCGAACGCCGCCGCAACGAGAGCCTGCTGGCCGCGGTTGCGCAGACGGTGGCGGAAGCGCAGCCTTGCGGAGTCCTTCGGCCCATCGGCCGCCATCTCGGCGAGCGACGCGTCGTCTGCCAGCCAGGCCCGCGGAATGTTCCATTCCAACGCCATGCGCTCGCGGGTCGCGGCGAGGGCGCGCAGGCAGGCGAGTCCGCGTCCGTCAAGGCGCACTTTGCCGCACTTCACCCGCTTCCACTGCTCCTCTGGATCGGGGTCGCCGTATAGCGAGGGATCCTCGTACACGCGCATCTCCTCCTCCATCCACGCGAGGGTGCCCAGCTTGCGGGCGCGCTCGATGAGCTCTGCGCGCGCCTCGCCGAGATAGCGCACGTCGTCGAGGGCGTAGCTCATCTGCTGCGGGGTGAGCGGACGCTGCGTCCAGTCCGTCATGGTCTCGGTCTTCGGCAGCGTTATGCCCACTGTCTCTGTGAGAAGCTTCTGGAGCGAGAGGCGCGCGGGAAGGCCCGCGAAGGCGGCTGCGAGCTGCGTGTCGAAGACGTTCGCCGGCAACGCGCCGGTATAGTGGAAGAGATGGTCGAGGTCCTGATGCGCGTCGTGTAGCACCTTCACCGTCGATGCGTCCTGCAGCAGCTCCGCAAGCGGCGCGGTGCCGAGCCCGAGCAGGCAGTCCTCCATCCAGCTCGTGCCGTCTTCCGCGCCCAGCTGCACCAGCGACAGGAGCGGCCTGTACGTGCCGCGCCACACGAACTCGGTGTCGAGCGCCGCAACGCCGCCCTTTCGCAGGGCTGCGCACGTCTCTGCAAGCTCCGCTGCGTTTCTGATCATGCGCCTCTCTCCTCGATCGGCACGTAGGCGCGCGCCTTGAAGATGGGCTTGTAGGCGGGACGGATTATCGGGCCTGCGTTGTGCAGCTCCTCCATTCTGTGGGCGCACCATCCCACCACGCGCCCCACCGCGAAGATCGGCGTGTAGAGATCCTGCGGGATGCCCAGCATGTCATACACGAAGCCGCTGTAGAGGTCAACGTTCGCGCACACCTCGCGCGCGCCGGGATGCGCCTTGCGTATCACTTCCGGACCAATGCGCTCGAGCGCGTCGTAGAGGGCGAACTCCTCCAGACGTCCATCCGCCTCCGCAAGCGCGCGGGCCTTCTCCTTCAGCAGCACAGCGCGGGGATCCGAGAGCGTGTACACTGCGTGGCCAAGGCCGTACACTAGCCCAGAACCATCGCCGGCCTCCTTCGCGACGATGCGCGCGAGATAGTCGGCGAGCTCGCCTTCGTCGGACCAGCGGTGCACGTTCTTGCGGATCTCCGCCATCTGGCGCACCACGCGCAGATTGGCGCCGCCATGGCGGCCGCCCTTCAGCGAAAGCGCCGCCGCGGCCACGGTGGAGTACATGTCGGAGAACGCGGACGATATGACGTGCGTGACGAAGCTGGAGTTGTTTCCGCCACCATGTTCGGCGTGGAGAATGAGCGCAAGGTCCAGCGTCTCCGCCTCGAGGCGCGTGCAGTGGCCGTCCTCGCGGATCATCGCGAGCAGGTTCTCCGCCGTGCCCTTGAGGGGATCGGGGTAACGCATCATCAGCGAGTGGCCGAGGTGGTAGTGGGCCTTAGCCTGGTAGGCGTACGCGGCGATCGTGGGGAAGCCGGCGATCAGCTCCACGGCCTGGCGCAGATTCGTCTCGATGTCGAGCAGATCTGGCGTGGAATCATATGCGTAGGCGGTGAGGACGGCGCGCGCGATGGCGTTCATGATGTCCTTGCCTGGCGCGCGCATGATCGCGTTCTCCTTGAAGCCCTCGGGCAGGCGGCGGTGCTCCGCGAGGATCGTCTGCCACTCCTCCAGGCGCGAGCGCGAGGGCAGCTCGCCGAAGAGAAGCAGGTACGCGGCCTCCTCGAAGCCGAGGCGCTTCTCGCTCTGGCAGCTGCGCACGAGGTCCTCCACGTTGACGCCGCGGTAGTACAGCACGCCGGGCACGGGGGTCTTCTCGCCTTCGTCCATGACGTAGCCATGCACGTTGCCAATGGTTGAGAGGCCCACCAGCACGCCCGTTCCGTCGGCGTTGCGGAGGCCGCGCTTGACGTTGTAGCGCTCGTAGAGCTTCGGGTCAATCAGGTCGGCGCGCCGCACGTCCGCAGCGCGCGCCTTTATCCATGCGGGATTAATCATTTTGAGTCCGCCAATGAGAACATCTGTGAATATATCTCCGGGCCCTTGTGCCCGAAGCACTCAAGAGGACGCACCGCGAAGCGCACCTCCTTGACGCCGCCCAGCTCCGAGACGGCGAACACGATGTGCCCCGTCTTCGCCTCGCGCTTGGGCGACAGGAAGTAGCTCTCGGAGAGAACGCGCTTCGTCGCCACGGGGTAGTCCACGTCCTCATGGTACGCGAGCGCCGTCACCTCGTAGTCGTGCACGCGCGACGTAGCGCTCGGCAACGCCGCCGGGAAGCTCACGGTGATCTGGTCGGCCTCCTTGCCGCGGCGGTTCCTGCCCTTCGCGCGCTTCACGCCTACCTTCGCGCCGGACGCGAACGCCGGCGCGATCTTCTTCTCGCTGCGCGGCTCGAACGCGAACGGACGCGACCCGTCGAGCGGCACTACCCAGTCCTCGCCCAGGCTCTCGCCGTACACAAACTCGCGGCGCTCGATCGCCATCCTGTCGTCGTACACCCTCACGAGCATCCCCTGGCGCCCCGTGCTCTCAGGCAGCATCTTCATCTGCTTGACGATGCCGTTGTGGGCCTCGCCGGTGTCGCGCCAGTACTGCGAGAAGATGTACCTGAGCGAGCTCGTGCCGATGGAGGTGAACTTGCCCTGCCAGATGCTGCGCTCGTCGGTGATCGAGTAGTGGGAGTGGCCTGAGAACGCGACGGCGTTCGGAAACTTCTCCAAAGCGCGCGTCGCCACGCCTCCATCGTTGCCCCACGCCCACGGTCCCTGCACGGTGTTGCCGGGATGCGGATGCTGCGTGTAGAAGAACGGCCTGCCGCCGCGCAGGTTGAGCCTGTCGGCGTTCTTCTGCAAGAAGGCATCGAGATCCTTCTCGTTGCCCCAGTGCGCGCCGATGAAGGTGTAGCCCTTCACGGTCTTTGCCCAGATGGGGCTGTACGGCTCGTGAAAGCACTGCTCCCATGCCTTTGCAGGGTCGCTGCAGATG
>JAFUDL010000301.1 GCA_017459225.1 Kiritimatiellia bacterium | reverse complement strand
GCAAAGCCGGAAACGCAGGATGCCGGCACGGTAGATGCCACGGCCATTGCAGAGTCTGGCGGCGACACGAACAAGTACGATTCCGTGATCTATGCAGTCACGGCAAAGGCGACCGATCCGAAGATCGAGGTGTGGTGGAACACGACAATTCAGAAAGAGGACATGCCCACCCCGATCACGATTCCCTCTCTGCCGCAGGTCTATTCCGTCAAATGGCCGGAGAGCTGGGAGGTGCCCCACATCGTGATCGCCTCGCAGCTCGGCAGTGCAGGCGAATCGTGCTTCAGCCATAACCGTGGACTCTCGCTCGACGCTGTTGCGTCCTCCGCGAAGCTCGCCTCGCGGGCTTACTTCTCGGAGGACGGCGGCACTGTGACGTTCTGGGTCAAGCCCGGCGCCAATTTCGCCGGAACGGGACAGGCATCATTGTTCTCGGTTCAGTCCAACATAGACTCGACCTACAGTTTGACATTCGACCTTCGTAAGTTGCCCACCGGCACGAATATCGTCGTCTCCGTCAAAGGCGAGCTGCCCGTGAACATTCCGGTTCCGGCAGACGCTTTGAAAAACGATTTCGGCGGCTGGTTCCCCGTTGCCGCCTCAATCCGTCCCGATTCTGCCTCCGTGTTCGTGGGCCGCAATGGAGCCAAGACCGTTATCGACAACAACATGATGCCAGTGCTTGGCGGAGGTACGGTGGATGTGGTGATCGGCGCCGTCAATAACAACGCTCGCACGGGAGTGGCGCTCGGCGAGGTCAGCTTCTGGGCGGTTCCGCTCGAGTTCCGCTCGACAGACGGCGGCATGGACATCGCCACGGCGTTGCTACGTCCCATCAACTCCGTTCCGAACGGTCTTACCGGCCTCTTCTCGTTCCGTGGCGACGACGTCTATTCGGATGAGGCGAAGGGATATGTATGCACGGAAAGAGTGCTTGGCATCCGCTTTACCGCGGCAAAGTGCTCTATGATCGAACAAGGACCGCCGCTAATCGACAATGTGGTGATTGATGCAGACGACGGTTTCACGCCTAGGTTGTACGTGCAGAACGATTCCGAAGCCGAATTCTACAACCCGAACGAGGAACATGGCCTCGTGAGGGCCGGCTCCGGCGGATACGTGGCGTGGGCGCTCCGCGCAGACCTGAACAGGGCTGACTCGTCCGAGCCGGGCGTTCTCGTTGAATACGTGAAGGCCGGACGAAAGACGATGAAGTGGTTCACCGTTGACGTCACAAGCGACCTCTATCCCGAGCTTGCGGCCGACTGCGTGGCCGGCAAGGCGCTTCCGGGACCACACCCGCTCGACCTGTTCGACGATCCGTGGTGTAAAGATACGTACTGGGACGAGAAGTCCGCTTCCTCGCCCGCGCACCGCGACCGCAAGCTGCAGCTCTGGGCGAAGGCGGCAGGTAATCTGCACGTCCATATGTTCTATCCGATGCAGGACGGCTTTGCGTTCCCGTCCATAGATCCCAAGAAATGGCCGGCCGTCCGCACTCCCGTTCCCTGGCTTGCGCTGCTCGACAATCCGACTGTCGAGCCGCTCTCTGCCGATCCGGTCGCCTGGCTATGGCGTGTCTCCTGGCCGAAGGAGGTGCCGGAGATGGAGATCGGACGCACTCTCACCATCGCCTCTGCTGGCCTTCCCGAGGTGTGGAACGCGAAGTCGGTTGGCGTTGTGTGGCCTGCGACTGACTCCGATCGTAACGCGACTGCCGTTCTTTTCGACCCGACGGTTGCCCAGGAAAGCGGATTCAATCGTTTAATCTATGCGACCATTCCGGATGTCATATCCGCCATGGGCATAAAGCAGGGTGTAGGCGGCAACGGGACGCTCAGGAAGGGCAAGTGGACGTTCAAGGATCTGCCGCCCTCCATCTCGTCGCGTTTCTACCTTGATACGACGGCGTCCGTCACTAACTGTCTCAAGCTTGTGGGCGAACAGGAGGACAACCCTGGCGGAGTGTCGCTCCTCCATGTGAACGTGCTCAACGATGAAGAGCGAGAGGCGCTGAGGAAACTTATGGACGCCACTGCGACCTCTCAGGGCAAGCAGGCGTGGCAGGTGGCCATTGACAATCTTGCAAAGGTCCGCGTGGAGCCTAGCCCGCATAAAGACAAGAATGCGTCCGAGACGGTGATCGACTACAAGCCGCGCGACCACTACGCGCTCTTCACGATGGGCGCCACGAACTACGTTACGATCATCCAGAACGACTCCACGAACAAGCTTATGAACGTGGCCGAAGGCGATCCCATCCAGATGCACGTCATCAAGGTGGTGCCGAGGTACTACGTGGGGCGTGTGGTCACGCGCGAGGACCCGCTCAATCTTCTCTCGCAGCAGCTATCCGTGATATACGCTGAGACGTTCGCCGGCTCGCCGGAGGACTACGTGTTCGAGTGGAAGAGGTGTTCGCCGCACACCGATGGCACCGTGCCCACCGACTTCGAGGGTGAATACTCTTTGAAGTTCCCGCTCACGGCGGGCCTTACGCGCTTCGTCATCGGTGGCCAGGGCGACACGCTTGCCAACATGGTGAACACGTACTACGCCATGCGCTACCGCGCGGCCAGCACAAGCTCGCCCGCGTACAAGACTATGGGCTACAACTGGTCTGAGTGGACAGATCCTCCTGCGCTCGCGGAAGGGTGGGTACAGCGCGTCCTCAACAATGTGACGCCGTTCACGCAGCGTATGCGCGACCTCGTGGAGAACGAGGCCGAGACGGCCGTGACGATGATCCGCCAGGCCGGCGCGCCGTACGAGGGCGACGTGGCGCTCAGCCAGGACAATCTCACCAACATCGGCCTCATCCAGCTGTACGAGACGCTGCTCAGCAAGGCGGAGTCGATGTCGCTTCAGCTCGAGATCAACGACGCCGACGCCAACAAGCAACTTCAGCTCGCTGTTGCGCGGCTTGCCGATCTTTACAACCTCCTCGGAGATGAGGCGTACACTGACGCGCTTAATCCGACCATCGGATTCGGATCGAGCTATCTCGACTATGGCGCGCTCTCCTCTGCGCTCTTCTGCTTCGACAACCAGGTGCCCACGCTTCTCGACGAGGAGCTTGCGCTCCTGCGCGGCCGCACGCAGGACATGGCGCCCTCCACCCATCTCTCGCCGTACTTCAACAGGCTGGTGTGGAACTTCACGCGCGGCATGAACGCGGGCGAAGTGGCGTATGCCGTAAACTACGACATAAGCGGCAACAACAAGGGCGTGATCGACTACTCGCAGGCGGCAGAGATGTACCCGCAGGGACATGGCGACGCCTACGGACACTACCTCTCCGCGCTTTCGGGCTACTATCGCCTGATGAGAAACCCGTACTTCTCGTGGGGCAAGCCCGCGATGGGCGAGATGGTGGTGGCCGACGCCGTGGTCAACGTCGACTACTACGACGAGGCGAATTTCGCCAAGACGGCGTACAACGTGGCGAAAACCGCCCTTGACGTGGTGGACCGCACGGCCCGCAAGTCGTACCGCGACAACGGCGGCGCGCCGAGCGCGGGCTATGTGGACAGCAACGTCTCGCGCAACTTCGGCTACGGCGAATGGGCGTCGCGCGGCGGATTTGGCGCGCTCTGCAACTGGGCCGTGGGCAATTCGCTGCTCGAAGAGGAGCCGCGCGCCAGCGGCTACAGCCGCTTCGCGTTCACGGGAGAATTCGACCGCATCTATCTTCAGGAGAACTGGGATGTCCCCGACAATTACGACGAGTCAACCTTGGATGTGGAAGGCTCGTGGACCGTGGAGTTCCAGGTCTCTGCCGGCGAAGGCGCGGCGCCGTCCGGCAAGGCGGACCTCGTGACCATCACTGGCCAGGGCGCGGCGATGGTCGTGTCGCTTGACGGCGACAACGGCCTCTCAATTCTGCGCGCGCCGGTGAACATGGTGCAGAAGCAGTACACGCAGTACACTCTCTACTTCAAAGACAGCAGCTACACGAATGACTACAATGATCTGCCGTGGTATGGCTTTGAGATGAGAAATGGAAGCGTTATCGCGAGCTGTAGTTTCTGGGGCGCGGATCCGCCCAGGACGTTCCCGTCCGGCTTTGATGTCGCTGACGCGCTGGGTTGGCCTGCGGGCCGGAACATCCCGGAATGGGAAGGGTGGACCTTGTTCAGGAATTTCTCCGACGACGAGATATTCGAAAATGAGAGCGTGGTTGACACGGCTAATGCCGATGTGGCCCAGCTCGGGCAGATTCCGTCCGGTGAGTCCGTGCTCGTGGCGGTGCGCTGCTCTGGCGGGCAGCCTATTGTCACCGTGTTCGACGCTGCCGGCGCTAAGGTCATCGACCAGCAGCTTAGTTTCGATATGGGCATAAGGGTGGACGATGTCACCATCGGCGGCGGATTTGTTGGCGAAATCGGCGAATTCCGCGTGTGGGACGGCGTGCGTCGCTCCGACGATGAGCTTCTGGCGAAGCGCTCGTTTGTGAGTCCCCTAGCCGACGGACTTGCGCTTTCCCTGAGGACGATCTCGAAGGAAGGCGCCACCTCTGTGCGGGCTGACGAGAAGGACCTTGCCGTCGAATGGGTCTTTGAGGGCGGCGAATGGCGTGACCCTGCCATGAGCGGCATAGCCATCGACTTCAAGGACGATGGCCTCAAGCGCATCGACCGCTCGACCGTCACGGAACTTGCCTCGCTCGCCGAAGTCGCTTCTCAGATTCAGAAGAAGGTCGACCAGATGGACGCCGGCTTCAATCCGCTTGGCCTCTCCGCCGCCGCGATTCCGTTCGACATCACCCCGATCGGCATGGAGGACGGCACGGCCACGCACTTCGAGCAGATACGCGCGCGCGCCGGCACTGCCCTTACGAACGCCCGTGCCGCGCTGGACAAGGCGCAGGAGAACTCGAACAGAATGAGGATGATCCAGGACGCCGCAGAAGACAAGGAGAACTCGCTCGAGTCCGAGGAGCTCGAGTTCAAGAACAGGATGATAGAGTACTTCGGCTATCCGTATGCGGGCGACATTGGACCTTCCGGCACTTATCCGCAGGGCTATGACGGCCCTGACATCTACCACTACGCCTGGATGGATCCCAAAGACTTCGGCACTGATAAAGTCAAGAACTCCGTCAAAGCAAGCTTGGAAGTGAAGATTAAGCCGTTGCTGGGCAGCGTCTTTGTGCCGTTTATGCCGGCTAGCTGGGATGATGAAACCAGGACGCTCTCGTTCGAGCTGAGTGCCAACGGCATGATCGCCAAGCCGGATACGGTCACGGGCAAGCGTTTGGCCCAGGGCAAGATTCAGGATGCGCTCGCGGCGTTCATTGTCGCCTACGCGGGGTTCAACGATGCGGTGGATGGATACGAAAGCCGCGTTGATGATTTCGAATCGAAAGTCATCCACTCGTTGATGTACACCACCATATATGAGGCGAAGGCCGCGTTGCAAAGCCTCTCGTTAATCACCGAGAGCATATACACGGCCAAGAAAGTCGCGCTGGAGACGCTGGTCACAACGGTTGAGGCCCTAAATGGGGAGACTAAGGAGGTGTTTGACGGCGTAAAGCAGTCCATCCCCAAGATTATGGGCGCAGGCATGACCGTGAACACCGATCCGAGCGCCATAGCCGCAGGCGCGATCAATGGGGCGGAGACAGCAGCGAGGGTTACCTATCTAACTAGCCTCACGACGACGAAGAACATGCTTTCCATCAACGAGGCCACGCAGTTTTACTTCAGCATACCGGAGAAGGCCGCCACGATTTTGGAGGAGCTTATCAGCTCCAGATTGGACGAGGGGTATGCGCTCTTGGATGCGTGGAATGATCTTGACGGCAGTCTGGGCGAGGTTTACACCGCCTACCGTAATCTGCAGATTGCGCAGGCGGCCGTCGAGACCGTTGTGGCGGAAGCCCAGCGCGTGATCGACGAGCGCACGCTTGCGCGCCAGCAGGCCGTGGATTCGTTCACGCAGATGCGCTACAACGAGATGTTCTTCCGCATCCAGCGCGACAACTCCCTTGCCCGTTACAACTCGATGTTCGACCTTGCGCAGAAGTACGTCTATCTCGCGGCTCAGGCATACGACTACGAGACGGGGCTTCTCTCGGCAGACTCTGCGAGCGGCGAGAAGTTCATATCGCGCATCGTGGGCGCGCGCACGCTTGGCGAGTTCGACGGCAACGGCAACCCGATGGTCGCCACTGGCACGGTCAAGGGAGATGGCGGTCTTGCCGACATCCTTGCCGAGATGGACGCCAACTGGCTCGTCCTCAAGCCGAGGCTTGGAATCAACAACCCGCAGCCATACGCCACGTGGTTCTCGCTCAGGCACGATCTTTTCCGCATCTTCGACGGCGAAGAGGGCGATGCGGCGTGGAAGACCGAGCTGCGGAAGTATGTGGTCGAAGATCTCAACGCCGTGCCTGAGTTCACCCGCTACTGCCAGCCTCTCGCCGGCTCGACCACGCAGAAGGAGCCCGGCTTCGTGATTCCGTTCTCGTCGGCGATCGCGCACGGCTACAATTTCTTCGGCAAGCAGCTCGCAAGCGGCGACTCGTCGCTCGATCCCACATACTACGCCACGCACATCGCGGCCGCAGGTGTCCACTTCGAGAACTACGACCGTAAGGTGTTCGCGAACACGCCCACGGCCTACCTCGTGCCGGTTGGCGAGGACAGGATGAGGGCCGTCGGCGATGCCGGCACCGTGATTTCGTGGAAGGTCGTGGATCAGACGATTCCTGCGCCGTACACGGTCGGCTCAACGAAGCTGGACGATCCTGACTGGACGCCGCTCTTCAACGGCAACACGGGCGGTAACGATCTTGGCGCCCGCATCCGCAAGCATCCCTCGTTCCGCGCCTACTACGGCGCAAAGGGCGAGGAGCCTGGCAGCGACAGCCTCGACTGCACGCGCCTCGTCGGCCGCAGCGCGTGGAACACGAAGTGGCTCTTGATCATCCCCGCTGGCTCTATGAACTCCGACCGCGACGCCGCGCTTGGTGCGTTCATCGGCGGAGCGGATCAGGACCGCGACGGCAACCTAGAATACGAGGGCGTGAGCGACATCAAGATCGGCCTCAGGACGTACTCGGCCTCCGGCAACTAAGGATAATAAAGTCGAAAGGAAAATTCGCATGAAAAACCAGACAGCTATCGACTTTGCGTTCCGTGCGGCCGTCGCCGCCATTGCGATCGCCACGTCTTTTGCGGCGGGCGCGGCGACCCCCGCGCAGTCCGTCACCCCATGCACGTATGTTGGAAGAATCATGGACGCCGAGCACGTCGCCTTCGACACGAACCGCGTGGCGGAGATCGTCGCGTATACCGAAGGGGGGAAGAAGCTTGCCGTCGCGAGGACGTTCTTCAAACCTGATTCGAGACGGAACTACGCGCTTAGAATCCCCATGTCCTCGCGTAATGTGAGCGGTATGGTCACTCCCGGCTCGAAAGTGCGGATTGAGGTGACGGAAGCGAATGGCACGGTGTGGTCTGGCCTCCTTGAGGACAAGGACGCAGTCATAGGCGGTCCAGGCTCCGTGAAGGAGGTGGACATTGTGCTTGCCAACTGCACCAACCCGTACGATGTGGATGACGACCTCCTCCAAGATCTCTACTTGGCATGGTACTACAGTGACTGCTACGAGGAAGGAGAGACGTTTGATCCACTCAAGGACTACGACGGCGACGGCATGTCAACCGTGGCGGAGGTGCTTGCCGGCACCAATCCGTTCGATTCTGAGGACTGCCTCTCCATTTTGTCGTATGAACGCGGCGAAACGAAGGAGAGGAGCGTCGCAAAGGATTCGCTTTCCTTCTCGTGTCGTCCCGGACGTTCCTACAAAGTCGAGGTCTCCGACTCGCTTGACAATCCCAACTGGAAGTCTGCGGAGTTCACGCTTGACGAATCGGGAACGCCTGTAAACTACATCTCAATTCCCGGGTCTAGCCAAGGAGGAGAGTCTCCCAAGCTCTATCTCCTTCCTTCGCCCGACAAGAAGAAGGCCTTCTATCGCATAAAGGCCGACTAATCAGTCTGGGTTTCTGGTTTCTAGTTTCTGGTTTCTGGTTTCGAAGTTTCGAAGTTTCTCGTTCTGAAAATTTTGGTTAAGAGGGTATAAGGCAAAGGATAGCTGCTGTGGCGCGCTAAGCGTCATATAGCACTATCCTTTGTCTTTTGTCTTTTGTCCTCTGTCCTACTCAAGGGGCCTGTCCCCATGCTATCCGTCCTCTGTCCTACCCAAGGGCCTGTCCCCTCTGCTTTATAGCAAACTATAATATTCGCTAGTTATTCATATTCCTAGCCAATATTATCATGGCGTTGGCCAATCAGTGGTCGATAAGGAGTACGGCCCTCCAAAAATTGATATTTGTGATTTGTGAACAGTTGTGACAATTGAAAATTGTGAACATTTGTAGGCTTTTGCGTCAATCATGCGTATCCGGATTTGAAGTAGAGAATAATGGTCAAGTGTAAGACATCATCATTTGGCACATTCTATGCTTATAGAGCAAAGTGTAGTAACCATCAGTAAAATACCTTGAGCCATGGCACGATACAAGAACATCAAGAGGACGGCGAGTGTCCGTCATGCTATTAAGTTCTGGTGGAACATCGTCAAGAACTATGACGGAATAGTGTATGACCAGGATTTCTTTGACCTCGTTACGTACAACCTGAAGCGCGACGAGGTGGCAGCCATCATTCGCGGCAATCTCAGCGAGAAGGAACTGAAACCGCTGGTGGACGCAAAAGTGGAGCCACTTGAACTGAACCGAGACAACATCGGCTTCATGCTCAAGCGCATCTGGAACGAGAAGCCTCTTCGCAAGGGCTGCCGCGTGGTACTCAAAATCATGCGAGACCGTATCTTGCGCAACCTTGTGCCGAGCGAGGAAGACGTTCGCTTCGAGCACCGTTTCGCAGCCCTTTGCAAGTTTCTTGGTCTGGACAAGGTTGAAAGCAGCCTGTTCATGTTCATGTACGTGCGCTCGGCTACGGTTTTCGACGACTTGCCCGAGTCTGAGGACTGCTCGAATCGTCCGCTCTACTATTCCATGGCCATCGACCGCTCGTATCCAGAGGTCCTACAGGCCATGTCAAGGCAGGGCAGGCTCATGCGCTACAACTGCATGACGAGCGAATACTGGTTCAACCAGGCGGAGTTCGGCGGCTATTTCGAGGGCATGGACGCTTCTCCGCTCAACGAGCGCTACTACCACGCCGACGAGTCAGAGGTTCTGCCGTGGAACTTCTTCGGCAAGCTTGCGCGCGATGATGGCGCTGTGCTGAAGGAGATGCTCACGGCGCGCCGCGAAGGCGGTCGGCTCAACGTGCTCTTCTACGGTGCGCCTGGCGCGGGAAAGACGAGCTTTGCACACACGCTCGCCTCCGAGGCGGGGTTGAAAAGCTACGACCTTCTCCAGGGCGAGGCGGAAGGCAAGAACATCTCTGCGGAGACTCGCATGGCTGGAATCCAGATATTCAACGAGCGAATGGTGTCCGGCGGGAATGTGCTCGTGATTGACGAGGCGGACGAGCTTCTCCGCACGACAGGCGGAATGTTCGGTGCCCGCGCCCGTGGCGGATCCGAGAAGGGCGTCATCAACACGATTCTCGACGGGATGAAATTGCCGGCGATATGGATTTCAAACGCGCCGGCAGAGGACATGGACGAATCGGTGCGCAGGCGTTTTGACTATTCCGTACACTTCCACACGCTCACTCTTGCGCAGCGCGAGAAGATCTGGCGCAACAACATCCGCCGCCTCGACCTTGGCGCGCTTATTCCCGAGGCTTCGGCGGCTGCGCTTGCCGAGCGCTACGAGACGAGCGCCGGCGGCATAACGATGGTGCTCGAGAACGTCAAGAAGCTCAATCCGGACTCCAGCCACGCAGCCGAGCTCGTGGAGCGCATCATGCGTCCCCACTGCGAGCTGATGCACTCAGTGATTCAGGACGGCAAGGGCAAGCCTGCAGCCGACTACTCGCTCGAGGGGCTCAACATCAAGGGCGACGTGGGGCTCGACAGGATTGTGGAGGCCGTGCGCAATTTCCAGGGCGAGTGCGGCGGCAAGGCACAGTCTTCGCAGGCCGACCGTCCTCGTATGAACCTCCTTCTCTGGGGACCGCCAGGAACCGGCAAAAGCGAGTATGTGAAGTATCTGGGCGACATTCTCAAGACGAAGGTCGTGGTGAAGATGGGGTCCGACCTGCTCGACAAGTACGTCGGCGGCACCGAGGAGCGCATCGCCGCCGCGTTCGCCGAGGCGGAAGCCGAGAAGGCAATCCTTTTCCTCGACGAAATCGACGGCCTTCTGCAGAGCCGCTCGCGCGCCGACCACAGCTGGGAGGTGACGCAGGTCAACGAACTTCTCCACCAGATGGAGAACTTCGACGGCGTGATGGTGGGCGCCACCAACTTCTTCGACAACCTCGACCAGGCCGTGCTTCGCCGCTTCACCTTCAAGATCGAGTTCGGATATCTCGACAACGCGGGCAAGAGGACTTTCTTCGAGCGCATGTTCGGCACGAAGCTGAACGAGGGCGAGGCGACTCGCCTCGACGCCGTCGCCAATCTCGCGCCCGGCGATTTCCGCACCGTGCGCCAGTCGCTCTACTATCTCGGCAACGCTGTGGACAACTCCATGCGCATCGGCGAGCTAGAGAAGGAGGCCGCCATCAAGCGCGGCGCTCGCAGCGCGGAAATCGGATTCTAGCGGAGGGACGCGCAATGGTTGTAGAAGTCGAGAGGGAACTTGTGGCCGCGTATCTCGCCGCACGTACGGCGGGCGACAATGCGCTTGTGAAGTGCTGCTTTGCCTCGGGCGTGCGCGACGAGGTTTCGTCGCCCGCATACGCGCCCGACGTCGGGGCCGATTCCGAGGCCTCGGCAGTGGACGAACTTGACAGGATGGTTAACCACAAAGACACATCGATCGAACAGGCGCGGCTGCTGCGCCTGTATCTTGCCATCAAAGGCCATGCGAATTCGCAGTTCGTCGAGGCGGTGAACTTCCGCAACGGGCGCAACATCACGAAAGACCCAGAGATAGCCCGCTATTGGATGGAGAAGGCGGCCTTGAACGGGCATGTTGGAGCGCAGAACGACCTTGGCGTGATGTATGCGAGGGGTTTCGGCGGGGAAAAGGATCCGGAGAAGGCCGTATTCTGGTATATGAAGAGCGCAGAAGGCGGAGACATCACCGCAAAGGCGAATCTCGGACGGAATCTTGTGACCGGCTTTGGCGTGAGGCGAAACTACATCAAGGCGGCCAGGCTGCTCAAGGAAAGCATCAGCGTCGATCCGTACGATGCCTGGGACCATCTGATGCTTGCCCGCTGCTACGAACACGGCGTGGGCGGGCGCAACGGCCGCCGTCTCGCCGTCCACCACTACCAGGAGGCGGCAGACTTTGGCTCCATCGAAGCACGCTACGCGCTTCGGCGGCTCAAGGTGCCGAGCATGCGATCCTAAGCTCGTCACAACGACAGCGCGGCAAGGTCGTGCACCCTGCCAGGCCGACGATCTTTTGCCATGGGTTCATCGTAGTTGGTTGAAGCGTAGTGGTGCTTGATCTGCTTGATAAACTCGTCGGACTTGTGTCGGGTGATGAGTGCCAGTTCCTTCAACCGTATCGCGAAAAAAAGGGCCGATACGCCAAAACGCTCTTTCATGCGCAGCAGAAGTTCGTAAGTCCATTCGTCAGGCTTGATGTTGAGGCTGTACACCGCGTTGCGCACGGCGGATTCCGGCTGGAGGAACGTGGCGGCGAAGTGGTGGGCGAAGCGTCTACTTCTTTTTGTCTCATGGCGGGGCAAGTGGTCGTGTCGGGTGAAAAGGAACGCCCTGCCGATTTCTGTAAGGAGCAGGAAGTCGCGCCGCCACGGTTTCTTCTTAAACTGCTCGGCTATGAAGACTGTGAAGTTCTTGTTCCGTGTATCGTAGAATGATATTGAGCCGGGTTTGTCTGGCAGCTTCGCATCTAGGACGCGTACGCCGTACGATTCGAAGAGGGGAATTGTGTCATGGATGATGGCCGATCCGATGTCAAGATGCGCGCGTAGCGCGTAGGCGAGTTGTTCGGCACCGGCCTCGCTTGTCGAAACCTGTAACGAGAGCGGGAGGTTCGTTGGCGTGAGAGCGGAATGTGTCGACTCGAATTCCCGAGCCTTCTCAATTAGTGCAATAAGCCGTTTTTGGGTACGTGTATCGACACAGGGAAAACCGTCTGATGATTTGAGGACGGGCATGATCTCGCCGATGGGCGCGTGGAGGCTACTCTTTTCGGCACCTGCTCCATCGGGTGAGTTGATGTGTTCATCAGGTGACGACAGTAGTTCCAGAAGTGTGATGTCGAGCGCATTGGCGATTCGCTCGGTGTTTTTGATGGAAGGGGAGAATCGGCCATTCTCCAGCGCCCAGAGCTGCGTCACGTTCATGTTCGCCTTTGCGGCGAGTTCCTTCTGGAGGAGCCCGCGCGCCTTCCGCCATATGCGCACATGCGCCCCGATGTCGAATTTGGATGATGATTTCATGAACAGGAAACCTTTGTTTTCGTAAGGACATGAAGATTATACCAAAAATCCTTAATATTGAATATGTGAAAAAACATATCAAGTCAAAATGTGAATACTACATGAAAATGTATGGCTACAATCCACTAGACAGCCCGCCGAAACAATGCGATAATAGTCCTCGTCTGAAGGGACGGCTTTTCCCGATGCTCTATGCCCATAGTAGATTCAGCTCTTCAACGAGCGCTTGGCAGACCTTGCAAGCCCATTGCAAGGGTGTTGCAGAGTTGTCTGCATCATGTACCATTAGGCAGGAGTCCGACACGTCTCTTGTCTCCAGTCTTTCGGCTGATCGCGCTTGCACGTCACAGTGCGACGTCGCTCTTGCGCGGGAAGGGCAGTCGTTGTTGTCGCATTTGGAAGGTGTTGCGGCTTTGGCGCAGCGGTATGCCTATCCCGTTGGCTTAGGGTATATTGCATACGTTTGTGGATTGTTGCATGATTTGGGCAAGTATTCTCGTTCTTTCAAAAAGTATCTGAAAACGGCTCTTTCCGGACAAGCCGTTCAAAAAGGTGAAGTCCACCACGCATGGGAAGGTGCCTTGGTTATTCTTCGGCAACTTGGGCAAGACCGCGCAACCATTGGACTGGCCGACATTCTGGCCAACGTAGTTGCCTCTCACCATGGCGGGTTGACGGACATGATCTCTGATTCAGAGCGAGTCATGCCAAGCCG
>JAFUDL010000025.1 GCA_017459225.1 Kiritimatiellia bacterium | reverse complement strand
GCGCTTCGCCTGGGGCTGCCCGGCGTCGAACACGAGGCGGTTGTACCACGTGTCGGTCACGGACACCTTCAGCGTGTTCTTACCGGCCTTCACCGCACCCGTCAGCGGGATGCGGTACGGCTGACTCCAGACGTTGCCGACGTCCTTGCCGTTCACCTCCACCTTCGCAAGGGACTCCACGCGCCCGAGATCGAGCAACACGACGGTATCAGCGTCAAGCTTGTCCAGCGTGAAGTCGATCGTGTAGTCGGCCGTTCCCGAAAACGCCTTCGCCTCAGGCGTCGTGCCGAGTTCCTTCCACGGCTTCAGCTCGTCAATCTTCATTTCACCCGGCATTCCCCAACCCTCGGGGAACGACACCTTCCAGGGGCCAGTAAGTGTCATCACGTCGTTCGTGGTGCTCACGACGGCGCGCGATTCTAGCTTTACGCCGCGCTTGAACACCACGAAGCGTGACTCATGCGGAGCGAGCGAGAGCGAAACCCATGTGTGGCCGTCATTCACGGACGCGACCTGCCCCTTCTCGGAGAGCCCCGTCTCGGGATTCCAGATTTCAACATCGCCGACGCAACGGAAACCGACAGTGCCTGTGAATCCCTCGTTCTGCCGCGCGGGCGAGATGAAGTACCAGTCTGCATCGTCTGAACGGCGGTGGTTCCAGACTACGCCTTCCGCGACGAGATCCTTTGCGATCTTTTCGTTGGCAAGCACGGATTCAAGCGAACGGCCCACGTAGATGCTTCTGGTAGGGTCGTGCGTCCCGCACGACCGCGGGCACGCGGGACGCGTGCCCCTACCCAACTCCAGCATGGCATTCTTTGCCTTGTCGAAGCGCGCCTGCATCGCCGCGCCGCCGCGCAGCGTCGAGATGCTTTCGGGAAGCGCCGCGAACGCGGCCTTGGCGCCCTTCTTCACGCCATCGAGGATCTTCTCCATCGTCTCGGGCATCATGCGCTTCGATTCGGGAACCCAGAGGATACGATACGTGATGCCGTCAGGCGTCGCCCACTCACCCTTGTCGTTCACCGAGATGCGCGTGAGGAGCGCGTCGGGGTTGCAGTAGTCGAACTTGTACCCGGCGGGGAACGGCGCTTCCTCATGCGGCTTGTGGTCCCACTCGTCGCCAAGGTACCAGAGGACGTCGTTCGCGGGCTTGCCGGCCTCGAGCATCGTCTGGCAACGCGCGAAGTAGGCCGTAAAGTCGGGCATGAACTTCCACCACGTCTGCCCGCGCAGGAACGGCGTTCCGATCTTCGCGCCGAAGGAGGTTCCCGGCGGCAGCCAGTCCGTGCGCGGGTTGTGCGTGTAGGTGTGAAAGACCATGTGCGAGACGCCGCGCGCCATGTGGAGATTCGCGACGTACTTGAGGTCGCGGAGCTTTTCGTCCCACGTGAGCTGGAAAGAGGTGAGCGCCTCTGCGGCCACGCGCTTCTTGCCGTACAGGTGCACGGCGGAGACGCAGGGATAGACTGGCTTGAAGTTGTGGGAACCGACGAAACCGCGCTCGCGCGGCTGCCAGTATTCGCACATGGGCGTATCGGCATATTTGTAGAAGCGCATGATGTCGCCGGGTATGACGTCGCCGAACGACGTCTCGAAGGAGATCGTCATGCCGTTCTCGTGGCAGCGCTTCGCCATCTGCGCGTAGAAGTTTTCGGTGATGAGGTCGCCGATGAACCCGCGCCAGTCGTTGAGGAAACGCGCGGACACTTCGGGGCTGTCGACCACGTACCCGAAGAGCGCGGGCATCCAGGAGAAAAGGTCGTATCCGAAGCGCTCGCGGAACATCTTGTCGAGGCCGGGCGTCCACGTCTGGCGCTTGCACTCCCAGCTGTCCAAATGCACGTTCGCGAGCTTCCCGTGCACCGCTCCGCCCGCGCCAGAGAGGCGTCCGATAAAGTTGTCGAACTGGATATTCGCTGCGGTGGGCGAAAGTTTGTCGCACTCGAATCCCGTTCCCTCCTTCGGCGCAGGGCCGTTCCGGCATAAGGTGTTGACATGCCCCACGCGCACGATCGCCCACTTCCCGGCGGGCGCGTCCCACGCGAACAAGCCATCCGGCTTCATGAATGCCGTGACGTCGCGCACTTCGGTGGACTTCACCCACGCCGCCTCGTTCTGCTTCGCGGGCGGGTTGCGCATCAGGCTGCGGAGCGTCCATCCGGCCTGCGCCTCCCAGTCGTCGTTGCGGGCGGAGCTAAAGAGATTGATCCTGCCGAGCTTGATCGCGTGATGGGGCTTGAGCGTGACCGTGAGATGTTTCGTCGTCGTCTCGTCGCAGGAGAAAGTGACGGGGCGGTCGTCCTGCCAGTTGGCCTGCGGCATCTCGCGCGTGAAGAGCGTCTTTCCGTTCGCCTCGCAGACGACGGTCGTCTCGGGTTCGTAGCAGAAGCCGTGTCCGAAGCTGTTGACGCTCGGCAGCTCCACCATGCGGATCGTGACGGGCTCCGCGAAGTCGAACGTGATCGTGGCCGTCACGCCACCCTGGATTTGGACGGCCGTCCCCTTCGCGCGCCAGGCGTCCCAGTCCGCCTTGACATTGCTCGTGACCTTTGCGGGATTGAGCGCGCCGACCCACTCCCCTACCGTCGCGGGGAACGCAAGCACGGCAATGTCGCGGTAGTCCCTCGGATCGGGGGCGGAGGGCGCGAGCGTGGGGAGCTTCACCTCAACGCGCTTCCCGCCCTCGACGTCGATGCGCTTCCAGATGAGGTGGCGCATGGCGTTCTCCGGCTTGATCCAGGGGCCGCCGCTCATCGCCCAGCCCGGGCAGTTGTGCATCGAGAGCGAGAGACCGAGTCGCTGGCACTCGTCGGCGACGAATCCCATGAGCCCGTCCCACGATTCGCTCAGACACTTGATCTGCGGCGAGACACCCGGCCACGGGCTGCCAAACTGTCCGTGAAAGAGCAGGATACCCGCGAGGCCGGCGTCCTTAATCGCCTCGAAGTCGGCAGTGATGCCGGGCTTCGCGACGTTACCGCCGATGAAAAAGACATACGTCTCGGGCCGGTTCACCGCGGACGGATTGCGGAACTCCCCTTCGGGCAATCCTGCGGCGAACACCCCGCTGCACAACGCCATGTACAGCGCGGCAAAAACACCAGTCAGCATTTTCTTCATCTGTCTATTCCTCCTTCGTCGTCCATTAACATCCCATTCGACCTTTTGCGATTACCGTTCAAAGTCGTTGGCCTCCCAATGGAAGATGGAAGAAATGTTAGCACATCCTTCTGTGACTCGTCAATCCCCAAAGCGCCCAATCACAAAGGCGCCATCGCCCTTGCAAGGCCGAGACGACCACGCCGCTCCCATGGAGAGCGAAAAGACTGTAACCTTTTCCGGCTTGGTGTGTAAACAGACGACGCGCGCCGCGATTGGCACGCTTCTTACCGAGGACGGCGAGGCGCGGACCGTCAGGGACTCCACCCGCTGGGACTTCATCGGCAACGTGGGGAGGCTGTCGGCTACGAGAGCCGACAACAACGCGGTGCGAGATCTCTTCAGCAAGACGGCACGATGTTCGCCGACGGAAGGAATTTTGAGGTAATTGCAAAACCTCCGAATATATCTCACGCCAAGTTCGCCAAGTTCGCGAAGTTTCATTTTTAGAATTACTTTGCGGACTTAGCGGACTTTGCGTGAGGCGAACTGATAGGTTTTGCAACTGGCTCTTTTGTCTGGGCGTTTATGCTGAACCAGCTCGGCCGCAGCAAGCTGCGCGAGATCCAGGCGGCTCTTTCGAGCGAAAACGCGGCCGATTTGTACGAACTGCTGTTTATCGCCTCTTCATCAGCGTTCCCCAGCCCGACCATTCGTAGAACCAGTTCGGGGGAAAGCCCCATGTCTCGAATCCGCCGCTGCTCCTGTTCTCGCGTAGGATGGCCGCACGGAGGTGTTTCATCTTCTCCGGGGGCAGGCGCTTCACATGGCGGTAGTGCGCGTAGGCGCACTCGCGCGGCGCGCCGGGTCCCCCGAAGAACGGCATCTTGCTTGGATTCGGCTTGAGCGACACCCAACGCCCCGAACGGTGCTTCGCTCGGTAGAACAGACCGTTGTCGTAAGTCGCCTCGCGCTCGTCGTCCGTATAGCCGCTCGGCTGCCAGTCGCCCTCGTTGTAGCGGAAGGACCATTCAAGCCCCAGGAGGATGCGGTTGTCGAGAGCGCCGTAGAGGTCGTCGCCCTGGATCCAGAACAGCTCCGCGATGGCGACAAGCTGTGAAAGCCCGACGACCGCATGCGCCTGGTCGCGGTTTGAT
>JAFUDL010000300.1 GCA_017459225.1 Kiritimatiellia bacterium | reverse complement strand
GTTTCGTCTTTCCGAAGATGAAAATGGCGAGGTTCTCATGAAAGGTGGCTATGCCGCCCTCCGGGTTGCCAAAATCGTAGGAGAAGAGACGGCTCGCAAAATTCTCGCATCCGGCCGTACCCTCGGTAGGAAACTTGAGGAACAACTGGTCGCAAAAATCTCGTCTGAAAATATCGATTTGCCACTGTACGAGTCTGTTAAACCAGGTGCGGCAAAAGCGGCTCTTTATAAGAAGATGCCCGAGGATGTGAAGGCCGCTGCGAAGGCGTCTTTGGAGAAGGCATTTGCCGTTATCAAGGCCAAGGCGAAGGCAGCAGCTGGAGATACGTTCGAATTGTCAGGATTCTTCATTGGCATGTCGTTGGACGATCTCGAAACGGTACTTGCGTACCATTTTCCACGTCTTGAATTCAGCGAATGTAGGGACGAAGACGGATACGAGAAGGAGAAGGGATTCGGCAAGGATTTCGTGATTGTGTTCTCATCTAAAAATACCCCGTTTTGTCGTGCGTCCGCCAAGGACAGAAAGGTATATTGCATTAATTTTGACAAGACGATTCTTTCAAATTGGTGCAAGTACAATGCCGCAACACATAGAACTTGGGCGCATGAGTTTGGTAAAGAGCATGGCATCAGAATGGAGTATTCTTTGCTATCCAAAGAGACGACGGTCGCAACAGGCGGTGGTGGTCTTATGGACATGTCCTTCAGTCAGGTTTCTCTCCATCAGGAAACGTGGCAGTTTAAAGATGCAACAAAGAAATACCGTCTCACTTACTTTGGCAAGCCGGAAATATTCGGCATGCAGGGCGGGATCGCCGGTGCCTTGATAAAAGGCGAAGGGTGGGATAAATTGTGTCGCGAAGGTGCCGCACCAGAAGGTGTACTTCGTGCCGAAATTGAAAACTGATATCCACAGTTCCAAGATGGATTTCTTGGAAGTTATTAT
The DNA here is from genome assembly GCA_017459225.1 of Kiritimatiellia bacterium. Lineage (GTDB taxonomy): Bacteria > Verrucomicrobiota > Kiritimatiellia > RFP12 > UBA1067 > RUG572. The sequence continues at coordinate 16,932 of JAFUDL010000300.1, read as the reverse complement.
AAAATTGTTTTGTCACACTATTCTAGTTGCGGCGCGGATGAGTCTTCGTCTGCGCCGTATTTGTATTGTTATCGCTATGGAGTGAATGGATACAGATACGCCATGAAGCCGTGATTTGTGATGGCGAGCCATTATCAAGGATGCGTGGAAATTTATACGCAGTTTCAGTTTGTCATCCACGTCAATTTCATCGGTATTTAAAGGGACGTTCTCGTAGGGTCAAACGCGGAAAGGAATATGTGGATTCATGCGGATGGAGGCGACAGGATATGTCGCCGAACAGGACGCAGTACGGGCCAGGAACTGCGAGCACCCCGCAACGGGCGAGACGCCAGTTGTCTCAGTAAGCCGCCGAGATGGCGGTTCCCCATACGGACGCGAAAAGGAGAAAAAGGGCTTCTTCCAGTTGCTAGCTGAAGAGCGAGAAGTCTAGAAAATGAATGTAGATTGTGAAGAAGTGTGAACAATCCCCATCATACGGGTTGATAGGTCTTGGGCATGAAATCGGTTTTTTACAGATTTCGTGCCCCAATCGTACGCACGGCGTTTTCAGATAGGTATCAGAGAGTCAATCGGTGATTTGATTTCTGGCCGTGCTTGACAAATCGGCGTTTTTTTGAGATACTATACTCGCCTCGCCATAAGGCGGGCAAGGAGAGAGTATATGCTGACAGTCAGGCAGTGCATGATAGGCGAGACCGCGTGGTTCCGCGGGCTGGAGGGCGAATACCACTACATGGGCGAGTCCCATGGGGCGGGGGACGTTGTGCGCCTCGTGTTCGAGGAGGCCGGGCGGCCGGTGGCGCTGATGACGTGGGCCGCGGCGTGCTACTGCCTGAAGGCGCGCGACGAGCGGATCGGGTGGAACCCTGCGATGCGCGCGCGGCGGCTGAAGCTCGTCGTGAACAACCGCAGGTACACGGAGCTCGTGCCGAAGGGCACGCGGCCGAACCTCGCCTCGCAGGTGCTGGGGATGGCGGTGCGGGAGCTTCCGGCGATCTGGGAGCGGCAGTGGGGGTACAGGCCGCTTCTGGCGGAGACGTTCTGCGACATCGAGCGGTCGGCGGGGACGTGCTACCGCGCGGCGGGATGGGAGGAGGTCGGGAAGACCAGGGGGTTCTCCCGCGTGGGCCACGCGCGGGACTTCTACATCCCCAACGGCAGGCCGAAGGTGCTGTACATGAAGCCGTTCAGGAAGGACGCGTGGGACCTGGCCGTGTCGAACGACCTCCCGCCCGAATGCGAGGCCGCGGCGCACGCGAAGGCGGACGGCGTTCTGCCGTGCTCGCCGTCGCAGGTGGAGAGCCTGCACTGGGAGCTCTGCCACGTGAAGGACCCGCGCGGCAGGAACAGGACGTTCCACGTGGGCACGCTCCTTGCGCTCTTCACGATGGGCGTGGCGGCCGGGGCGAAGGACCTCAAGGAGGCGCACGCGTTCGCGGGCCGGCTCACGGACGCGCAGTTGAGGGACCTCGGATGCCCGAGGAGGAAGGACGCGCTCGGCCGGGAGGTGGCGGGCGAGTACGCCCGCCCCAGCTACAACGCGCTCTACACGCTGCTCAGGCACAGGGACAAGGCCGGGCGCTACGACTTCGACGTGGCGGACTACGCCGCGCGCCTCTCCGCGTGGATGACGGCCCAGGCCGGGAGGCTGCCGCGCCACCTCGCGGCGGACGGGAAGTTCGTGAGCGAGGTGGTCGGGCTCGTGTCGGTCGTGGACGCGGAGAGCGGCGAGCTCGTCGCGGTCGCGCCCGCCTCGAAGAAGGAGGGCCTGAAGGGGCGCTGCGAGTACCCCGTCCTGCGCAGGACGCTCGCGGGCATGGACCTTTCCGGCGCGATAGTCAGCACGGACGCGCTGAGCTGCCAGGACGACACCGCGCACACGGTGCTCGCGAACGGCGGGGACTACGTGCTCCAGGTGAAGAAGAACCAGAAGGGGCTTCTGAAGCAGTGCGGGGAGCTGTCCCGCATCCGGCCCCTCGTCGGCGCCTTTAAAAAAAAGAGCTGAACCGTGGGCGCCTGGAAATCCGCGAGACGAAGGTGTTCCGCGCCATCGACCCGGTGGACGCGGGGTTCCCCGGTGCGCGGACGGTTGTGCGCACGTACCGCGAGGTATGGCAGACCCGGAGGACGGGCAAGAAGGACAAGTGCGGGCGCGACGTCCGCAAACCCTTCGGCAAGCCGACCAAGGAGGTCGCCTGGCACGTCTCGTCGCTCGACCAGGACTCGCGGAGCGCGGAGCAGTTCGCGGAGATCGTGAGGACGCAAGGCGCTAAAACAGGTTAAAGGCAGAAGAGCGGAGTCTTTGTCTGAGTCGGAAAGAGCCAACAGAGAGGTAGAGGATTCTTTTCTGGCGCGGGCCATACGAAAAAGGATAATACCGCTTTGGGCGCTGCTTCTGGCGTTGCTTCTTGGTGTAGTACTTGTAGGATGGATAATTATACGTGTTATTGGCTGGGCGTTCCACCACTGGATGATTTCTGGTTGGTGTGCTTTTGTTGGTGATCTGTGCTATACGCATTGCTCGATGGGTGGGTGATAGGATGCGATCAAGAAAAGGGATTGGCGATTGGGATGACTACGATGATGTTGTGCCTGCTGGTGACTACGATGAAGATGAGTCTTAATGTCGCCAATGTGGAAGTGTTGCCATTACCAATTCCAATTTCCAATGGGGTGATTGATCTCTAGGAGAATTGGAAATTGGCAACATTGGTATTGGCAACATTCTCACATTGGCAACAATAAACACGTGGGGACACTCCTGATTGTGGGATTCTGCAAATGTGGAATTGTGAGATTATGAGATTGTGGAATTGAATGCGGCGATTCCATAATGGCAAAATGCCACAATGCCTTTATTCCACAATTCCAGAATAACCCGAGCGGCACTGGGCTGGGCATCTTGCCCGTTCGAAAGGGCGGATGAAGTCCCGCCAACCGAGAACGGGCTGGAAGCCCGTTCTCCCAGAATGTTCCACTCGCTCGCTCGAACATCTGGCGCTTTGCATTGAATGACGAGCGCCAGTGGAGTGAGCGGAGGACATAAGACAGAAGACAGAGGACAGAGGATCGGGCTGCATGTCGCTTCGCATGCTTCAGCCGTCATCCTTTGTCTTCTGTCCTCTGTCCTTTGTCCTACAAATGTTGCCAACCTCCTTCGCCGAGGCTTCCACCTCTGCCAAGGCTACGGTGGACAAGTCGGCGGTCAGGATGTGGAAGTGTTGCCATTACCAATTCCAATTTTCAATGGGGTGATTGGTCTCAGTAAGAATTGGTCATTGGCAACACTGGAATTGGCAACATTTTCACATTGGCAACAATCAGCAGAGGTGTGGCTGTTCCGCCAAAGTTGAAAGCGGCGATGGGGTTTGCGCCATGTCACACCCATCGCCGTGTTGTGTCTCGCCGTGGCGGGCGAGGCGTTGTCCAAGCGCGAGCGGGGCGAGAAGGAATGCCGCGCGGTTGACATCATGGACTTATCGGCGAAGCAGCCATTCGCTGAAGAACGGACTGCCGAAACGCTATTCTCCGTCGCAGTTGTAGATGATGTTTTCGCGTTCAAGTTTGGCGACAGCTTTTTCACGGATGCCGCACCACCCAACCACCGCACCACTGCACCCCCACAAGGCACTAGGCACCAAGCACTAAAATGTGCTATAATTTCGGCGTGGGGAAATTCGAAAAGAAAGGATAAACGAAATGAAGCTCGAAGTTCTGCTTTCAACATTCATGGCTGCAGGCGCGCTCGTTGCCGCCAAGCCCGACTACACGACATTCATCTGCCATCGCGGCGAATCCGACGACGCGCCGGAGAACACGCTGCCCGCGTACAAGACCGCCGTGTCGCGCGGCTTCGGATTCGAGTGCGACATCTATCTCTCCGCCGACAAGCGCGTGTTCACGTTCCACGACAGCACTCTCACCCGCACTACTGCCGGCGCGTGCAAGAAGAAGTGCGCAGAGGCGAACTGGGAGACCGAGATCTCGAAGGTGGACGTGGGAGGCTGGGGCAAGTGGAAGGGCAGCAAGTTCTCGCCCACGCGCCCCGCGCTTCTCGAAGAGGTGCTTGAGCTTGCGCGCGACGGCCGCCAGATCTACGTGGAGGTGAAGCCCGGACCTGAGATCGTGCCCTACATCAAGGAGGTCTTCGCGAAGCAGAAGAACGCCACCCCCAAGAACGCGCTCTTCATCGCCTTCAACCGCGAGACGTGCAAGGCATTGAAGAAGCAGATGCCGGAGTACAAGGTGTACTGGCTCACTTCGTCCGTCATCGGATCCAAGGGCGCGAGAAAGCCCGTTACCGCCGAGTACATCATCGAGGGCATCAAGGAGACCGGCGCCGACGGAGTGGACTGCCACTTCAACCGCAAGATCATCACGGCCGACATCATCAAGAAGGTCAAGGACGCCGGCTATGAGTTCCACGTGTGGACGGTCGACAAGCTCAGCGACTCGCTTCTCGCGTTCGAGCGCGGCTCGCAGACCGTAACCACGAACTGCGCCAAGAAGCAACTCGACGAATACCGCGCCAAGAACAAGTGAGGCCAGTCTTCAAGAAGGCCGCGATCTATGCGGCGGTGATTTCGGCGGCGATTGCCGCTGAAATTGCCATTGTTCGCCTGTGCTCTGACCGCGAAGACGGAGGGGATGGTCCGCAGGTCGTGCGCTGGCCGGTGATGGGCACCGTGGCGCAGATGACGTCGCGCAAACATGTTGACGAGCTTGAGTTCGGAGAACTGTTCATGCGCGTGCAGGCGTCCTATTCGCGCGTAGAGCAACTTCTTTCCGCGTGGAATCCCGAAAGCGAGCTGAGCCGCCTTTCCGCCGCAGGATGCACCAATTGGACGGAGGCGGCCTCTCCCGAGGTGAGGCCCTGCTACGAGGCGGCGCTGCGCCTGGCGGAGGAGAGCGACGGTGCGTTCAATCCGCGCGTCGGCGAGAAGCTGCGCGCCCTTGGAATGGGCCGCGGCAGGTATTCGCGTTTCGACCTTGGCGCGATAGCAAAGGGCTTTGCCGTTGACATGGCGGCGGAGGAGGTGGAGCGCGCAATGGGCGGGCGATACTTCTCCTTTCTGCTGGACCTCGGCGGCAACTTGCGCGCCGTGGGCGCGGGCGAGTGGCGCACGGGCGTTCGCAATCCGTTCAGGGGCGTTGACGCGTCACAGCCGGAGATATGCGCCGTGATCACGCTCGTTGGCGGAGAGTCCGTTGCCACAAGCGGCAACTACGAACGCTTTGTCGAGAAGGACGGCAAACGCCTTTCGCACATCCTCGACGGGCGCACCGGTGAGCACGTGAGCGGAATCGCCGGCGTCACGGTGGTGACGCCGCGCGAGTACGGGGCAATGCTGGCGGATGGTCTTTCCACCACGCTTTTCGTGCTGGGTCCCGAGGCGGGCGCCGCTTTTCTCAAGCGCTTCTATCCGCTTGCGCGTGCGCTCTGGATTCCTGACGAACCCGCCTCGCCCCGCATAATTGCAACTTCAAACATGGCCGGTTGGCTTGAGCGCGCCGACTGGCCCGTGTCCAGCCTGCGCTAGGCCGGCTGCTGCTCGTTTGTGCCGCGGACCTTGATGTGGAGCTCGCGCAGCTGCTGCTCGGTCACGAAGTTCGGCGCGTTCATCATGAGGTCCTGGGCCTTCTGGTTCATCGGGAAGGCGATGACTTCGCGGATGTTGGGCGTGTCGGTGAGAAGCATCACCATGCGGTCCACACCTGGCGCGATTCCGCCGTGGGGCGGTGCGCCGAACTGGAAGGCGCTGTAGAGGCAGCCAAACTTCTGCTGCACAACTTCCTTCGGATAGCCGGCGATTTCGAACGCCTTCTCCATGATGTCGATGCGGTGGTTGCGGATCGCGCCAGAAGAGAGCTCGATGCCGTTGCAGACGACGTCGTACTGGTACGCCTCGATCTCAAGCGGCGGCTTTGAGTTAAGCGCCTCGAGTCCGCCCTGGGGCATCGAGAACGGGTTGTGCGAAAAGATGATCTTGCCGGTCTCGGGATCCTTCTCGAAGAAGGGGAAGTCGACGATCCAGCAGAACTTGTAGCAGTTGTGCTCGCGGATGTCGTTTGTGAGGTTGTCTGCTATGTTCGTGCGCACGAGGCCGGAGAGGCGGTGGCACTCGTCGACGTCGGCGGCCATGAAGAAGAGGCAGTCGCCGGGCTCCATCTTGGCGAGGGACTTCATCTCCTCGAGCTGCTCGGGCGAAAGGAACTTCGCGATGGGGCCCTTGAGCTCGCCTTCCTTCGTCCAGGAGATGTAGCCGAGTCCCTTGCCGCCGTTCTCCTTCACGAACGCCTCGCGCTTGTCGAACCAGGCGCGCGCTTCGACGCCGACTATGCCCTTCACGAGCAGGCCCTTCACGAGACCGCCGTTCTCAACGCACGCGGCGAATGCCTTGAAGTTCGCGCGGCGGAAGAAGTCGCTCATGTCGATCCACTTGAGGGGATTGCGGAGGTCTGGCTTGTCGGAGCCGTAGGTCATCATGGCGTCGCGGTACTTGATGCGCGGCCAGGGGGCGGCGTTGCAGGCCCAGGTTGAGAACTCCTTGAACGTGCGGCCCACGACGTCCTCGACGACGGCGAAGATCTCGTCCTGCGTGGCGTAGCTCATCTCAATGTCAAGCTGGTAGAATTCGCCGGGCGAACGGTCAGCGCGTGCGGCCTCGTCGCGGAAGCAGGGGGCGATCTGGAAGTAGCGGTCGAATCCTGAGACCATCAGCAGCTGCTTGAACATCTGCGGGGCCTGCGGAAGGGCGTAGAACTGGCCGCGGTGGATGCGGCTCGGCACGAGGTAGTCGCGCGCGCCCTCGGGAGACGATGCGGTGAGGATGGGCGTCTGGAACTCGTTGAAGCCCTTTGCCCACATCTGCTCGCGCAGGAACTTGATGACCTTGGAGCGAAGGATGATGTTGTTGTGCAGCTTCTCGCGGCGGAGGTCGAGGAAGCGGTACTTGAGGCGCATGTCCTCGCTTTCCTCTGCCTTCTCGTCGGGGATGTAGAGAGGCGTCACGGCGGACGCGCCTTCCATCACGAGCTCGTTGGCCTCGATCTCGACCTCGCCGGTGGGAAGGTTGGGGTTGATCGTCTCGGGATCGCGCAACTTCACCTCGCCGGTGACGGTGATCACGCTTTCGAGGTGGGCCTTTTCGACGAGCGAGAAGAAGCTGCGCGAGGGATGCACCACCACCTGGGTCACGCCGTAGTGGTCGCGGAGGTCCACAAAGAGGATTCCGCCGTGGTCGCGCAGGCGGAACATCCATCCGGAGAGACGCACGGTCTTGCCGGCGTCTTCCTTGCGGAGCTGGTTGCATGTGTGGGTACGATATGGATGCATTTCCATTTTGTCTCTCGTTTCTTCGTTGCTTGTCTTGCTGTAGGTTCTTGTCCGCGTCGTAAGGAGACGGGACCTTCTAGATCATTTCCAGAGTTCGAGCTGCTCCGGGGAAAGTGTGGCGCGCTCGAGCGTAAGCGCCTTCTTGCCGTGCCTTATCGTGATGGTGGAGGCGGTGAAGGCGGTTAGTGTGACCTCACGAGCCTCGCCCTTGTAGAGAAAGGGAATGCTGCGGTTGATGTGCCGTTCGAGATAGGCGTCGGTCATCGCGGGGTTGAGGCTTGTGGCTGGCTTCGCTTTCGCGGCCTCGTCATTGTCCGTGGAGGCCGTAGTCGCGGGCGCAGGCGCGGCAGGCTCGTCGGACGAGGTCGAAGGCGCAGAGTCCGTGTGAGCTTGGTCTTGCGAGGGAACGCTCTTCGCCGTCTGTTTGGCAGGTGCGGCTGTGACGGGCTTTGCTTTCGCAGGGGAAGACGTCGTCTTGGCTGCAGGCGCGGCTGCGTTCCATTCTGGGTCGGTTGTGGCAACCCGGTACAGGAACAAGGCCACAACGGCAAGGAATAGAACAAGCACAGGGAGGAATCTGTTCGGCGGATTCCTCTTGAGCTCTTCGATCTTTGAATTGGTTTTTTCGTCCATGACGCAATAGTATATCACATTTGGCGGCGCGTGTTGAAGGACGAAGAATGAAAAATGACGAATGGGAATGGATTGGAACGCTCAATCGAGCCTTGATTCCAAGGCAAAATTATGGCATACTGTGCGCGTTTTCGGATAAGGAAGGACTATGAGAGGAAGATACAAGCTATTCGCGGCCGTGCTTGCGCTCTGCTGCGCGGTGTGCTGCCAAGGCGCCGCGCTGCCCGAACCTGCTATGCGCCTGAACAAGACCTGGCGCGGGCAGGACTATGCGCCCGGCTACATCCTCGCGCTGCAGATATGCCTTGAAAGGCGAGGCCTTTCCTGCAACACGCTCGATGGACAGTGCGGGCAGCGCACCAAGATAGCCCTCGCCACATGGTGCGCGATGAACGGCAGGCCGTACCTTTCCGGCCTCGAGGAGAAGGCGTGGGAGTTGTACTTCCCCGGCGAGACGAATCTCTTCAGAACGGTGACGGTGAAGACCGAGGATCATGCCGCGCTCGTGCGCATACCCACCGCTCCCGCCGACAAGGCCCGGCTCTCCTCGATGGGCTACGAGTCAATCCTCGAGATGCTTGCCGAGCAAGGACACTGCTCCGTCACGCTTCTCAAGAAGCTAAATCCAACAGCCGCATGGCCCAACCCTCCTCCCGGCTCGCAGATCGTGCTGCCGCTCATCTTGCGCACCCCGGCCACAACGCGCTGGCCATACGGCAAGGCGGACGTCATCCGCGTCTCGCTCTCCCGCCTCGAGATAACGGCGTTCGACGCCGCCGGAGACCTCATCGGCCTCTTCCCGTGCTCGATCGCGGCGGACAAGAACAAGCTGCCTCCTCCAGGCGAGATACATGTGAAGACGCTCATCAAGGACCCCAACTACACCTACACTGCGGACCATGTTGGGAAGGGCGGACACATCGCCCGCCACATCTATCCGCCCGGTCCCAACAATCCCGTCGGCTCCGCGTGGATCGGCCTTACGCTTCCTTCGTACGGCATTCACGGAACGCCGTTTCCCGAACGCATCGGACGCGCCGAGTCGCATGGCTGCTTCAGACTCGCGAACTGGAACGCAGTGAAGCTTCACAGCATGTGCAGCGTGGGCACGAGCATCGTCATAGAGAAGTGAAGCGGTTAGCGGATTTTAACGAAGTTGTATGAGTAGTCGTACTTGTCCGCGATGTCGAAGATTCTGAAGCCGTGAGGGCGGGTGTCGAAGTTGGTGCTCGTAGTCTCGGGGTTGAGGATTGTGAGGTCCTTCCATCCGTGGGCGATGAAGCGGTGCGTGTGGCCCGCGAGGAAGAACCTCGCTCCAGCGTTGAGGTACATCTCCATGCGCGCGGTGCGGCCTGCCTTCGGGTAGTTCTCGTATGAGTCCTTTTCGTCGGGCCTGTCGGCGAAGGGCGGAATGTGGCCAGCGAAGATCACGCGCCCGTTTAGCGCCTTCGCCTTTCTGCATTCGTCCTTCAGCCATCCTTCGTAGCGGTCTTTCTCTTCCTTGAGTTCCGTCTTGCGCCAGAACTGCGTGTTGCCCACGATGATGCGCCATCCCTTGACGTCGAACGCCTTGTAGTCGTATCCGAAGACGGAAAGATATCTGTCTAGAACGGGCTTCGTGATGGAGTTGCCGAGGTCGTGGTTGCCAGGCGCCACGGCGAGCGGCACCTTGAATTTCGGGAGAAGGCGCGGCCAGTCCTTCGTCACATCGTTATTGTTGTTCGTCAGGTCGCCCGTGATAAGCGCGAGGTCTGGCTTCATCTCGTTGACGATCTCGATCTCGCGCTCGAAGCGCGCAAGGTCGCTCGCGTATTTCTGCGCTGCCGACTTGCCCGGACCGAATCCGAACTGCGGATCCGTGAGATGCGCGATGCGCAGCCGGCTTTTCGCCGACGCCATCGCGTCCTTCTCATGCGCCGATTCGCCTGCTGCGATAGCCGAGATCGCTCCAGCAGTCGCGGCAGCTCCGAAAAGAAACTCTCTTCTGTTCATTTCATCTTCCTTCCAATGCACATTAGTTCTTCACCACGATCAGAACGCCCTGGCATGACGCAATGGGTACAGCACATGAACCATCCGCCCTGCGTGATACGGGAATCGTTCCGTTGCCGCCGAACGCCTCAACGCTCTTCCCTTTGAAGTCGAAAACAACCTCGAACTTCGCCGAATGCTCGTCCGTCGGATCATCCGCCGCAGTCACGTAGAACGCGCGATCAGTGCAAGCGGCGTTGCGCGCGACCATCTCGCCCACGAGCAGCTGAGCGCCGTTTGACGCATGAATGCCGCTCGCACCTTCCCGCGCGTCAGGGAAGGGAAGCGATGGACGCCTCGGGTAGTCGGGCGCAAATCCGACGAACCATGTTGCGACGTTTCTGAAGCGCATGTACTGCGGCCCGATGGTCTTCAGCTCCGCGTTCACGCGCTTGAGCTTCCCATACTGCTCCGTCTGCTTGCCTGCGGAGTCAAGTACGTTGTTCGTCCACCATCCCTTGCACCAGCACGCCCAGGTTATCGCCTCCGCGCCGAAGCTGAGCGCGGCGTTCGCCTGGAAGCGTAGCCGGTTCTCGCTTGTTGGCGGCAGACCGCCGCGCGAATTGACCTGCGGGATGTACCAGAAGGAGCGCTTCGTGCTGCGGCAGGCGTTGGCGACGACAATGAAGTTGTCGTACATCTTCGAGATGAAGCGATTGAGTCCGGCGGGGGCCGTGTAGGGATAGAAGTCGTACGAGATGTAGTCGAGCGGCACATCACGACAGTACGCCGCAATGTGCTCTGCGTACGTCTTCGTGCCAAGCTGGTTGATCGTCTGCTTCCCGGTGTTCTGCGCCACGCTCGCGTAGTTGGGATAGAGGTTCAGGTAGAGAGGCATCCCTGGAATCGCCTTGTTGAGCTGGCGCACAACGTCTCCGTAGTACGGAAAATCGAGGGCGGACGGCTCGTCGCCGATGTCGACCGCCCAGATTGCGGGATGGTCCTTGAACGCCGCCGCACCCGCCGCGTACTTCTCGGGCGGGTTCACTTCGCGCATCTTGCCGGCGCGCTCGCCGTTGCCGCCCCACCAGCCGGGAACGACGCCGTTCACGATCGCGCCCACGCCGTTCTTTGCGAAGAGGTCGAGCGTGGCGCGGTCGGACGCCGGCAGGCCGATTATGAAGTCCACTCCGCAGTCGTGGATTGCCTTCACGTGCGCGTCAGTCTTCGCGTTCGCCTGCAGGCAGTACGCGCCGATGAGCAGCTTCGAGCGGTCCATCCGCTCGGCAGGCGGCTTCGCCGCGCACGCGGCCGCCGCGCATGCGACCGCAGTTGCTATTCCGAACATTCTTGTAGCATTCATCATCTCAGCTCCTATTTGTTTGTTGGTAACTTTACACAAGCTTTTTACGCACCGAAGGCGAATTGAGGCCGCAGAAACGGGCGCAGTTGATGCAGGCACCTACGACCTGCGGAGAGGAAGGCACGACGAGCTTCAGGCCTGGCTTCAGCTCCTGCTTCAACAGTTTGCCGAAGGCGGCATTCGTGGCGATTCCGCCTGAGACCACTACCACATCGCCGCAGTCGTGCGATTCAGCCGCGCAGTTCAACACCTTCGCGAACGCACGCGCGTTCTCCACTAGGATGTCTCTCGCCACGGCATCGCCCGCAGCGTCCGCCTCGAACGCGAGCGGCGCAAAAGACGCGACAAACGCGGGTTCGCGCCGATACACCTCAAGCACAAGCTGCTCAAGCGTCATGCCCGCCTTGCATTCTACTAACGGGGTCAGCGCCGTTGCAGCGGAAAGTCCCTCCGACTCGCCGACCGCCGCGCGGATCACATCGCGCCCGATATCGTAGCCGCTGCCGCTCTGTCCCAGCAGATAGCCCCATCCGTTGAGGCGTGTCACCCTGTCTGGTTCCTTTGCATAGACGATCATGCCCGTGCCGCACACGCCTGCGACGCACCGGTCGGCGTCCGTAGCGGCGGCGACCACGTTCATCACGTCGTTCTCGCACTTCACCTTCTCAATGCCGCACGCACGCGAGACGGCGGCGGCGAAGCGCGGACCGTCGTCCTTGGTGAAGATTCCTGCCGTGCCTATGTAGATGGCTACGACTGAGCGTGGCTCTCCCTGCGTCAGCGACTCGACGATCTCCTTCACGCGCGCGGTGCTTTCATCGAAACCCACCACGTTTGGATTGCAGGGACCAGCGGTATGCCTCGCAAGAATGCGCCCTCCTTCATCGAAGAGAATGGCCGCCGTCTTCGTCCCACCGCCATCTATGCCTATGTAGCAACGTGTCATTTGCTTCACCTAAATATGCGAAAATCTTTTTGCCATATCGCCGTCTATTTTAACCCATATACCCACTTTGCGTCAAGTAGGTTTATGGGTTTACGCCTACTTCAGCGGCGCGCAGTTGACTTGAACAGGAATTTGCGGAAGACATTGCGTGCTCAACGCCGGAGATTTGATATACTATACGCATGAACCCATTGTCAGACATTGAGAAAACAGGCGAGTTGTCGCTGGAGGACGTGTGCACGTTGGTGCGCTGCGGCGAACGCGTGCTGCTGATGACGCGCCATGCGGAACGTCCGCACATCGACCACGAGGATCCGTCCTTCGGCTGGGAACTGCCCATAACCGAGGAAGGGCAGTCCGCCAGCCGCAAGTTCGGCAAGGCGCTGCGCCAGTTCGCCGGCGTCGTCCAGTTCGCCGCAAGTCCGCTACGCCGCACCGTGATGACCGCCTCGTGCATCGCGGAGGGCATGGGCGTGGAACGGCCACAAATCCCCACGCATGACTGCCTCGGCAACGGGACGTTCTATTTCGCCGACGCGCATGTGATCTGGGAGGAGTTCCGCGACGGCAGTTTCTTCCGGAAGTGCTTTGACTATTTCGCCGCCGGGACGGGGCGGGGATTTGCCGACCTGCACGCCGCCTCCGATGCGCTGGAGGAATGGTGCATCGCGCATTTCACCGCGCCGCTTGCGGTGTTCACCACGCACGACCTCTACATTGCGGCGTTCCTCGCCGCGCGTATGGCAATCCTGCGCTTCACCGAGGCGAACTGGCCGCGGTTCCTCGATTCTGCGGCAATCGTGATCGCTCCGGACGGCGCGCGGCGCTACGCGCTTGTCCGTGCCGGTCTCTCGGATCGCGCCACTGGCGTCTGAAGACTCTGGCTCGCCATGGATGTGCCCAACTGACTCATAAGTTCTTGTCGGTGAAATCCATGTAGCGGTCCCAGTCGTAGGGGTCGAGGGAATGCTTGCCGGGGCGCAGGTGGTACGAGACGCTTCCCTCCTGCTGCTTCTCGCCCGGAGCGGGGAATCTTTCCGCAACGAGTCCCTTCTTGCCGTACAACTCCCACGCGGGCGACGCGAGCTTCGCGCTCCACCACTCGCCGGGCTGTCCCGCCCAGGCGTCTTCAGACGCGGAGGCGACGCAGAGCAGCCGCGGCGCGATGAGGGCGAGCAGCTCGTGCTGGTCGAAATCCATCGTCATCTCCTTGCCAACGTACTTCTTCGGGTAGTTGCCGCAGTACCAGTTCGGGAAGTACTTCGGGATGGACGCGATGTCCTCGCTCTTCGGAAGGCGGATGTGGTTGAGCTTCGCGCCGTGCGCCCCGGAATTGTTGGAGCAGACGAGCGCGAAACGCCTGTCGGTCACGCCTGTCCAGATCGCGGTCTTGCCGCCGCGCGAATGGCCGACGATACCGACGCGCGCAGCGTCGATGGCCGGTTCTGTCTCGATCCAGTCCATCACACGGCTCGCCGCCCACGCCCACGCGGAGATCGTGCCCCACGATTCGTCCGTGCGCGCCTCGGGCTTCTCCACGCACTTGAACACGCCCTGCGCAAACCCCGTGTTCATCTCCGTCGCGATGTCCTCGGTGAGGAAGCCGATCGTCGCATAGCCGCGCCCGACAATCTGCTCCACTGGCCAGCACACGCTTGTGATCACGTGGTCGTTCCCCACCTTCGAACGACTCTTCAGGCAAATGCTCACGAACGCCGGAACCGGCTTTTGCGTCTTGGGAATGTAGACGGTGAACGGGAACGAGAACTTCCCGAGCGGTCCGTCGAACTCAGCGCGGACAAGTTTCCGCACGGCCTTGCCGTCCATCACGGGACGCTCGTCGTACACCTTGAACGAAATGCGCTTCCGCTCGTCCAACACGGCGGGACGGCGTCCGTAGACATCCTTCTGGAATCGCTCCAGCAGTTCCGGCACACGGACCTTCTCCCACGCCTCATTCGTCTTCACCTCTTCGCCCGCAAACGTCCGCATCAGCTCCGGCACGTTCTCCGGTTCGGGGATGCTCGTGTCAACGGCCCTGAAGTGGAACTCCACCATAGCGGATGTCACCGGCTTCTTGAACTTCACGGCGATGCGGCGCGGGCGTCCATCCGGCGGCGTGTTCTGCGTTTTGCCCGCCACCCAGATCGCCCATTTCCCCTCAGGCGCGTCCTTCGCGACCGGCTTGTCGCCACGTCCGTTGTCCAACGTGCGCACGTTCCATTCCCATTCGCCGCCGGAAGTCTCCACGTCAACGGCAAGGCGTCCTTTCTTGCCGACGAATTCAAGCTTGTCATTCACGCCCACAAGCGTGGTCAGCGGATCGTCGAACTCCGTCGGCTCCGTGAAGTCGACTTCATCGCGGATCGTCACGGTCAGTGCCGCACGGTCGTAGATGAACTTGCGGTGGAGCCGCTTGAGCGTCTTCGATGGATACGCGCCCGTCAGATCGAACACAACCGTGTCACGGTTCAGCCTAAACTCCGTGCGGATGAGCCTTGCGGCGTAGCGGCGTCCCAGTCCCTGCAAAACTCCGGGACGCGGCACGGGATGCCCGAAGCTGTTCAGCACCTCGGATTCGTAGCGCCGCGACGAGAACGTGTGCCGCGAGTAGAGTTCGCCGCCCACGTCGCCGCACAGCACCTCGCCGCCGAGCGAGATCGCGTATGAGCCCACATCGTTGTGGTTGTGGAGTTCGGCGTTGTGTCCGCCCTTGACGCCTAGGGCAATGCCGTCCTTCCCGTTGCCGGGACGCATCAGGTACACCTGCGACTGCGGAAAGACGCTCCGTACGGGTAACGGGCACGCGGGACGCGTGCCCCTACCATCTGGTAGGGCGGCGCGTCCCTGCGCCGCCGCTGTCCCAAACGCGCGCAACGCGATGATCGCACATGGCGGGCACGGACTGAAACTCGCGGCACTTCCCCTGTTGAGCGACAAGGGCCCCACGCCTGAACCGGGGACCGCTTTCGGCCAGAACCTGTGGCATAGGTCGAGAAGCGAAAGGTCGGGCGCACCGCCACCGTCCGCGAAATGCGGCGAAAGACCGTTCTCCAGCTGGAAGTTCACCGCGTACGCGGCAACGGACGCCGCCATCGGCGAATCGAGCGTCACGAATCCGCCGGTGGCCTGTTCCGCCATCGCGCGTAGCGCGACGTAATGTCCGAAACCGTAGTTCCAGTAGCCCATGCCCTCAGAACAGTAGCCGTCGCGGCCGAATCCTTGAAAGTAGTGGGGCATCGCCCGTTCGACGGCCTCAAGACACTCCGCCCGCTCGCGGCGGCTGTCGAGAATCGCGAGTGCTGCGCCGACGCATCCGGCGTGGCACACGGGCGACCAGTTGGTCCGTGCGAAGAACCACCAGAGCGGATCGCCACCGCCGCCCTTGGCGAGCGATGGATTGCGGCACGCCGCGAGGTACAGGTCCAAGATGCGATTGCGGCATCCCGACTTCGCCCGCTCCACCAGTTCCGGCGGCAGGACGTCCGCGAACCAATTTGCCGCATACGCGACGATCCATGCCCTGTTCGCGCTGAAGAGGCAGATCACCGGCTGGCCCTTGACGAACGCAATATCTTTGGTGTCGGTGGCAGGGATCGTCCACGCCTTCTCGTCGAGGATCGACTCGAGATAGCGGCGAATCTCCGGCACGAAACGACCTTTCCATTCAAGCGCCTCCGCCACCATGAAGAGGTTGAGGCGGTACGCCTTGCGGAAGTACGGCGTCTCGTAGCGAACCCTGTTGCCGGTGCGGGAAAAGTCGCGGTAGAGGTCGTCGGTCAATTCGTCGATCTTCGCGTCGACCAGCTTTTCCGCCGATGCGATGATCTCGGCTGCTGCGGGATCTTTCGCAAGCGGCGCCCATGCCGCGCGGTCGCACGGACGCGGCGCAGGCGTGCAAGGCCTTTCCGGCAGGCGCGCCGCAATCTGATCCACGCGCGAAACAGTTTCGGGTCTCGTCTCCGCATCCGCAAACACGCAAACCACCGCAACGATTGCCAACAATAATATTTTCTTCATCATTATTCCTTCGCTTTCCACATGACGCCGTTATAGTACCAAATCCCATCCCCGAGTTCAATCCAATCATGTGGCAAGGCCGCCCCGGCCTTTCAATGGTGGGGCGAACCGTCTTTAAGACTCCGAAACTCCAAGCAGCGAAAGCAACAGTCGTTCGTCATTTGCGTTTGCTGATATCGTCCCAGGCGGCGACAAGTTCGTCAACCAGCTTCTCGCAGGTCCAGCCAGGGGCGGGCGGCGCGATCGGCAGACGCTCCTCCACCCACTTGTTCTGCCAAGCGCGGATTTCCTTGGCCTTGCCCGCGCGCGCTAGACGCAGACGCGGCAGGTAGTAGTTCGCCACGAGTCCGCTCCACACACGCGCCGCATAGTCGCCCAGCCCCGGCGCCCACACCGTGATGATGCGCCGCGCGTCCGTCTCGTAGTAGTCCGCCAACTTCTCGTCGCCGTCCGCGCACGAACGCGCCTTGGCGATCCAATTGCGCAGGTCGTGCGTGGGATGTCCGGCCAGCACGGCGTCGACGCCCTCAAGGAGCCTGTCCCCGCGTGCAACGAGTTCCGGCTTACCCGAAGCAAGCAACAACTCGGCAATCTTGCCGGCCGCGTGTGCGGACTGTACCGCGAAGTCGCGGCGGAAGATCGGATTGTCGCCAACCTTCG
>JAFUDL010000299.1 GCA_017459225.1 Kiritimatiellia bacterium | reverse complement strand
TGGTCGCTGAGCGACTGCAGCAGGCGCAGCTTCACGTTCGGATCGTAGCCGGGCAGACAGCGCGCGGCATGCATGTCGTTCATCAGCTTGCCGCCGAACTCAAGGTAGAGGCGGCCGTACTTGGCGGCGCGCCGGCGGATCTCCTCTGACTGTTCCTTCAGGTATTTCTCGTTGTCGAATCCGATCTTCATGGCTCGTCACCTTTTCTGACTTTTCGCTGTGTCGCTATTTGCCGTTGATCTCGTCGAGTATGGCCTGTATCCTCGGCTTGCAGCGGCCGCAGCCACCGCCGGCCTTCGTGAAGTTCGTCACCTCCTCGACGGTGGTGAGCGAGTTCTCAGTGATCACGCGGCGCACCTCGTTCTCTGATACGTTGTAGCATGTGCAGAGCTTCTCGTCCTCAAGGTTGCGGTCGGAGTTCTCGCCAGTGCGGTAGTTCTTGATCGCCGCCTCAAGGGCCTCGCGGCCCATCACCGAGCAGTGCATCTTCTGAGGGGGAAGTCCGCCAAGGAAGTCCGCTATCTCCTGGTTGGTGATCTTCGAGGCCTCCTCAAGCGTCTTGCCTATCACCATCTCGGTGAGGGCGCTTGACGAGGCGATGGCGCTTGCGCAGCCAAACGTCTGGAACTTCGCCTCGGCGATCTTGCCGTCGGGCCCCAGCTTGAACTGGAACGTGAGCGCATCGCCGCATGCGAGCGAGCCCACAGTCGCAGTGCCGTCTGGGTGATCTATCGCACCCACGTTGCGCGGGTTGCGGAAGTAGTCCAACATCTTTTCAGAATAATTCCACATGGTATTCTCGATTCTTTATTTCACAATCACAATACGCGGATTCTTCAGGCGGAACGGCTTTGCCTCAAGCGTGTTCGCGCCGGACTTGACGGACTTCGTGATGTCGAGCCTGTACGGCTTGCCGATGAAACCGCCCGCATAGGCGCCGTTCACCGTCACCGCCGCGCTATTCTCGCCATCCACGTCGTCACACGAAAGATACACGCGCTCGCCGCGCTTCAGCTCAGGCAGCGTGAACGAGAGCTTCGTCGCCACGCTCTCCGAGAACGGGCTGCTCGTGAACCTGGGGGCTCGTCCTAGCCTGCCCCAGACGCCCCGTCCATACGAAACTATCTCAAGCGGCTTGACGGCAGCCTCGTTCGCGCGGCACACCATCCACGACTGTCCGTTCGAAAGCAGCCGCCCCGCAGACCATCTAATCGAACATACAAAACCGGCATCGCCCGGCAGCGCGTTGTCCGCCAACACCTTTATCTCGTTGCGGCCCGCCTGAAGCGGGATCTTCGTCTTAGTCGGCGAGCGCCAGCCGTCGTAGTTGTTGCCGAACTCCTGCTTCGCGACTTCCTTGCCGTTCACGAAGATGGACGCCGCGTTGTCGCAGGAGAACACGATCTCCGCGTCGCATGCCGCCGCCACGTCGATGCTCGAACTGAACGTCACCTTGCCCTGCGCCTGCGGATCGACCGGATGCCATATCCACTTTGCGTTGTTGAGCGCTGAGGCAGGTGTCTTCTCCGTGTCCTCGATGAGCACCGGCGTGACCGTTTCCTTCACGCTCGCCGCAACAACCTCGCCATTCGGCATCCCCACCCATGGTAGGGCGCGCTCGCCGAGCGCGCCGTTCGGCCACACGAGGAACACCGCCTGACTCGGCTCGAGCGCGAGCTTCACGAGGCCGTTCTCAACGGCGGGCTTCTCGACCGTACCCTGCATCGGATCCCACAACAGCACAACCTTGTCGGCGGGCCACTTTGTGTACACCGAAAGATCGCGCCCGCGCTTGAAGTCCTGGTTCGCAATGAACAGCGTCTGGGCGCCGTCCTTCACGTAGTGGTTCACGTCGAGCATGCGCCCATCGGCGGCGGAAAGTCCGGGGAAGTCAAACGCACGCACGGCGAGCGGACGCTTCTCGCCCGGATAGTTCTTCGCAAGCGCGGCACGAAGCGTCGCGCCATCCGGCTCGCCCTCGAGGAAGAGCGCGGTCGGCTGCGCGAAGATATCATCGACCACGCGCTTCACGTCGTCGGACGTCTTGCCGCGCGTGGGCGTGTTGCAAGGCTTGATGCCGTAGCCCACCACCACGCCGCCGGCCTTCGCGAACGCAAGCGCCTTCTCGAGAACCGCATACGGCACGAACTCCGTCGCGGGGAGCGTGAGGATGTCGTACCACTCCTTGCCGTTCGTCGTGCGGAGCGCGGGACGCAACGTGCGCGGATTCCTGCCGATCTTTGCGCTCTCCACCGCGTCGTAGAGCATCCAGTCGCTGTCGAGCTGCGCGTCCTGAATCGCGAACGCGAACATCTCGGGACGGATTGTCTTGCCGACGTGGGCACTGATGCCGGGTACGCACTGCGCGATGGCGCAGACGTGCTCCCCCTCTGAAAGCATTAGGGCGCAGCGGTTGTTGTAGTCGGCCCACACGCGGAAGAGCGGGTAGCGCGGTTCCTTGCCGCCGTTGTAGAAGTACGGCGGGCAGTCCGTGTCGTACGGCGCCTTCGGGTTGAAGGAGTGCGGAATCATGTAGTAGCAGCCCTGGTACTGGTGCCAGTCGCACAGCCACTTCATCTGCGGGTAGGTGATGTCCTGGCCGTAGGCGCCGAATATCTCGCACCAGTTCTTGCCGTCGTGGCGGTTGTAGACATGCGCAGTGGACGAAGCGTACTTCGGCATCTGTCCGAAGTCGATCTGGCGCCGCCTGTCCTCGCGCTGGTTGGGGTAGTACTGGCGGCACACGAGATCGACGCCCGGCACCTCAACGTACTTCATCAGTTGCATCACGTTGCCGCCGGACATCGCGAGGCTGTAGAAGCAGCCGGCGTGCTCCATGAAGCGTCCGCTGGAGAACACGCCGTGCTTCCGGCACCAATCGCTCTGGCGTCCATACATCGTGCGCCCCCACACTTCGGCGCGCGCGTCGTGGTAGCGGTAGATGGCGCGTGCCTGCGCCTCGGGGTCGGCGAGCTTGAACTTGAACGCCGTCAGCAGTTCGCCGACGTTCTCGCCTCGCGTCGCCAGCTCCCTTTCGAGCGCAGGCCCCCATACGCCCATTGTCTCGGGCTCGTCAAAGAAGAAGCCGGGGATCGTGCCGTCCTCGAAGGAAGACCGGTAGCGGTCGTAGTACGGCTGGTAGTAGTTGGCGAGGAACCAGTCCACGGCCTCCTCATCCAGACCGTTCACATACGCGAAACGCCCCTGCGATCCGCCGAGTCCCTGCACACGTCCCTTCGGCGGCACGTGCCAGGAATAGACGATCGCCTTGTCGCCGTCCGGGACCAGACTGAAGAAGCCCTTCTTCGTCTCAGTCGCGACGACACGGCAGATTTCGTTCTCCACCTTGTCGGGCGCAGCGCCTTTCGCGAAGACCGCTGCCTTGATGTCGCGGCACTGGTACTTCTCCGGGATGGGGTACTTGCCGCCCATGCCCTGGCTCGGCCACCAGTAGTCGTCGAACACCATCATCTTCACGCCGCGCTTCTTGCACTCGTCGAGGACGATATCGACGTCGCGCCACCAGCCGGCGCGCATCCAGTCGATGTGCGGACGCGACTCGATCGTCAAGATGCCCTGTCCGCTTTCGGCCACTCGCCCGACCATCTCCCTGAGCCGCGCCTCAGTCTCGGTGCCGTGCAGCCAGAAGAGCGGCCCGGTGTTCTCACGCACCGCGCCCTGCGGCTCGCGGAAGTCCTGCGCAATATCAGCCACGCAAATGCCGCAGAGAAGCGCAGTTGTTATTCCTATTGCTCGTTTCATCGCTGTTCCTTTCTTGAATCTTTTGTACATATACGTATGCAGGCTGCCGTGCTACCTTCTATGACTGTCCCTGCAGATCTCGCTTCGCTTGCCCCAAAAGGCGTAACCAAACTTCAGAATGTCGGTGAAACCTTCCGCCTCAAGCGATGCGGCATACTTCTTCTCGTCGATCTGACTGCGCGCCTCTGCGGCTAGCGCCTTAAGGTCGGCGGACTCGTCCTTTGCCGCCTTTACCTCAATGATGACCGCTGGGAAGTCACGTCGTTCGGGACGGGGCTTGAGCGTGATGTCGAAACGTCCATAGCCCGACTCGCGGTTAGACGTGATCACGTACACTCCTCGCATGAACGAAAGCATCCCAAGAACTAGCCCGTGGTAGAAACCCTCTGCTGATGCGTCGAAATAACTCGCCGACTCAAGGAGGAACCGTTCGACATGTTCCTTGAACTCGGCGGACGAACGCCTGAAGAATGCATTCTCTATCGCGTTCAGCTCCTTGTTTCCGGCTGCGCACCGACGAAGCTTCCTCAGAAAGTCCTGTTCAAAGACATGTGCGATTTCCCTGTTCGGAATCGCCACTTCGCAACGCCCGGAAAGCATCTGCCCGACCGGCTTGAGATAACCGGCCGAGACGAGTAGCGCGTAGAGCGTGTCTTCCTGGTTGCGGATATACTGGTACGGACCGAGTTCGCTCGTCATCGGCACCACGGGTTTTTCGCCCTTCAAAAGCGACTCCAGCGTGTTTACCATGTCGAATGGGAGCTTCTCAACGAGTTCGTTGATGATGTCGTTGGAGCTGGTGTCGAGCCAGTATGGCTGCGGCCTGCAGTTCGCCTTGAAATAGTACAGCACGCTCCACGGGTTGTACATTTCGCGGCCACCGAAGTCGTAGCCGTCGTACCAAGACTTGATTTCCGGCATCTTGTCCTCGTGTTCGTAGTACCGCGCCATTTCCTCCACCTCGGCCTCGGTGAAGCCGAAGTGCTCGCTGAATGGCTCGTCGAACACGGTGAAGACCTCCAGGTTGTTGAGCCCCGACAGGATACCCTCCTTGGCGACGCGGAGAACGCCCGTCATCACGCCCATCTTGACGTGGTCGTTGTCCTTCATCGCGCCAGGAAGGAACGCGCGCATGAAGTCAACCATCTCGTCGTAATATCCGTTCGTAGACGCAGAGTTGATCGGCGAGTCGTATTCGTCGATGAGGACAATCGGCTTTGCCTTGTGGTGAAGATGTAGCGCCTCGGCGAGGAAGCCGAGCGAATTCCCGAGGCTGGCTACGGATGCGCGCCGCTCACAGATATTGATAAAGTCATCGCGCTTCGCTCCAGGCGGAAGCGACTCAATGCATACCTCGTGCCGCTTGAACTCGTTTCCGATGTCGATTCTAAGCCGTTCCAGCGCCTCATTCCAGTTTGGAGCCTTGTGGTCTTTGAACGTCAGGTAGATGACGGGATACTTCCCCTGATGCGCCATCCACTCGTCGCTTCCCTCGCAATGAGCAATCGCGCGCGTTTCGAAGAGACCGCGCACGTCTGTCTCACCCTCGCCACGTAACTCAAAGAAACTCTTGAGCATCTTTATCGCCGTCGTCTTGCCGAAGCGGCGCGGGCGCGTAAACAGCGCCACGCCCACGTCCGCCGCGAGAAGGTCACGGATGAGCAGAGTCTTGTCGACGCAGTAATTGTGCGCTGCAATGTACTCCCAATCGCTTTTCCCGACTGGAATCGGCAGTTTTCTACCTGCCTTCTCTTTCTGCTGTGGCTCCATCGTCAACTAGTATACCATATTTCCCTGATTCGAATCACATCCTACCTGACAACGACAAGGCGCGGGTTCTTGAGCCGGAACGGTTTCGCCTCCAGCGTGTTCGCGCCGCTCTTCACCGCCTTCGTGATGTCGAGCCGGTACGGCGCACCGATGAAGCCGCCAGCATAGGCGCCGTTCACTGTGATCGCCGCGCTCTTCTCGCCCTCCACGTCGTCGCAGGCGAGATACACGCGCTCGCCGGGCTTGAGCGCAGGCAGCGTGAACACGAGTTCCGTCGCGACGCTTTCGGCGAACGGGCTCGCCGTCACGCGGCCACTCTGCCCGAGCCTCTTCCACACGCCGCCGCCATAGCGGCAGATCGCGAGCGGCTGCACGGGCGCCTCGCCCGCGCGTTCGACGGTCCAGTCGCTCGAAGACGCGTGGTCGGCCGTGGCGCCTGGCGACGTGCGCAGCACTCCGCCTGGCCACTGGATCGCCGCCACAAATCCCGCAGCTCCCGGAATCACGTTGTCGGCAAGCACCTCGATGTCGTTAACGCCGGCCTTAAGGGAGAACTTCACCGCGGTGGGCGTCCGCCAGCCGTTGTAGCTCGGCTCCACGCCGGCGGACTGCTTCGCGACCTCGCGACCGTTCACGCGGACGGCGGCGGCGTTGTCGCAGGCGAACATCATGTTGGCCTCGGCGGCGGAAGAAGAAGTGATCTTCGTCCTGAACGTCACCTTGCCCTGAGCCCTCGGATTGACAGGATGCCAGATCCACTGTGCGTATGTGAGCAGCGCGTCCTTTGCGGGCTCCTCGCCTTTCACGTTCATCGGCGTGACTGTTTCCTTCGCAGTCGCCGCAACGACCTCGCCCTGCGGGATATCCACCCGTGGTAGGGACGCGCGTCCCGCACGTCCGCGGGCACGCGGGACGCGTGCCCCTACCGCGCCGTTCGGCCACACGAGGAACACAGCCTGCGACGGCTCAAGCGCGAGCTTCACGAAGCCGTTCTCCACCTTCGGCGTCTCAACCGTGCCCTGCATCGGATCCCACAGCTCGACCTTGTCGAGCGGCCACTTGGCGCAAAGCGCAAGATCGCGGCGACGCGCAAAGTCCTGGTTGGCGATGAACAGCGTCTCCCTGCCGTCCTTCACGTAGTGGTTCACTGCGAGCATGCGCCCGTCAACGGCGGAGAGCCCGGGGAAGTCGAACTCGCGCACCGCGAGCGGCTGGTCGGTTCCGGGATATTTCTTCGCGAGCGCGGCGCGGAGCGCGGCGCCGTCAGGCTCGCCCTCGATGAAGAGAGCGGTTGGCTGCGCGAAGATAGCGTCCACCACGCGCTTCACGTCGGCCGACGTCTTGCCGCGTGTGGGCGTGTTGCACGGCTTGATGCCATAGCCCACCACCACGCCGCCGGCCTTCGCGAAGGCGAGCGCCTTTTCAAGAACTGCAAACGGCACAAACTCCGTCGCTGGGAGCGTGAGGATGTCGTAGAACTCCTTGCCGTTCTCCGTGCGGAGCGCGGGACGCCCCGTGCGCGGGTTCTTCGCGATGCGCGCGGATTCAACGACGTCGTATCCCATCCAGTCGCTGTCGAGCTGCGCGTCCTGGATCGCGAACGCGAACATCTCGGGGCGGATTGTCTTGCCCACATGGAAGCTCGCGCCGGGAATGCACTGGGCGATGCGGCAAATGTGCTCGCCGTCCGACAGCAGTTTGGCGCAGCGGTTGTTGTAGTCGGCCCACACGCGGAAGAGCGGGTAGCGCGGCTCGTAGCCGCCGTTGTAGAAGTATGGGGGACAGTCCTTGTCATACGGCGCGCGCGGGTTGAACGAGTGCGGAATGAGGTAGTAGCAGCCCTGGTACTGGTGCCAGTCGCAAAGCCACTTCATCTGCGGGTATGTCAGATCCTGAAAGTACGCGCCGAAGATCTCGCACCAGTTCTTGCCGTTGTGGCGGTTGTAGACGTGCGCGACCGATGAGGCGTACTTCGGCATCTGCCCGAAATCGATCTGGTGCTTTCGGCTCTCGCGCTGGTTGGGGTAGTACTGGCGGCACACGAGATCGACGCCCGGCACCTCAACGT
>JAFUDL010000024.1 GCA_017459225.1 Kiritimatiellia bacterium | reverse complement strand
GCCGAGAGGCTGGGCGGCGCCGCGCAGACGAGCGCCGGCAACATGGCGGCCCTCGTGCGGGGCTTGGCCGGCATGGGAATCGGCATGGCCAGGAAGTGGGCCGCGAACCGCTACGAAGAGGAGGGCGCGCTCGGCAAGACGCTCCGATACGGAGGCTCGCTCATCTCCGGAGCGGCCGAAGGCGCCATGCTCGGCGGACGGGCCGGACCGAAGGGCGCCGTCGTCGGCGCCGTCGTCGGCGGGGCAAAGGGACTCGCCGGCGAATACATGGACGACGAGGGCGACGAGAAGCGCAAGGCGAAGGCCGAGAGGGAGCAGCGCGAGGAGAACATGCGCTCGATCGAGGCATGGGAGAGGGCGCGCGCGCGGACGCAGAAGTTCCGCGAGGAGCTTGAGAATCTAACCAGGGCGCAGTCGGGAATAGAGGAGGCCATCGCGAAGCGCGAAGATGAGGACCGGCGCCTAGGCGCCGCAATGCGAGATGCGGCGAACGACACGAAGGCGCTCGCCGACCTGCAGCGAGACCGCCAGGCGAACGCGGGCGAGCTGGACGCGCTTCGCGCAGCGCTCAAAGGCGGCCGGAAGTCCTCGTGGAGCCTCAACACCGACGGCGGAGACGCGCTGGCGCGCATAGGCGGCTCGTTCGGCGGCGGTTCGCCCGTGGCGGAGATGGGCCGAGAGATGAAAGGCATCCACACCACGCTCAGGTCGATAGAACGCAAGACGGGAGGAGCGACATGGCAATAGAGATACCGGAAGACTGCTGGCGTCAGCCCACGGAGAGCGAGTCGCTCTCCGACGCGGGCGAGGCGGCGTTCTCGTATGTGCTCAAGGGTGGCTACGACGCACTCAAAGGTCTCGCGCGCACCATTGTCCCAGGCACGGAGGTGCTCGTCGAGGGCTCGGGCGACAGCGCCGTCAAGTGGACATCCAAGGGCTGGCAGCTCCAGCGCGGCAACGGCGACACAGGCGTGCTCTCAATCGCGTGCGCGCCCAGCCCCGGCACCATCAGCGACGGCAAATTCTCGCCAACGCCGCTGCGCGAGACCTGGACCGTCCACAATGTCCGGAACGACGTCTCGGCCATGCGCTACTGCGGAGAGAGCGCCGCGAATCCCCAGCGGGACTCGATCGAGATGTGGCTGAAGGAGACGGACAAGACGCTCTCCGACGAATACCAGTACAAGGGAGACGACGGCGACGTCGTGACGCTCTCCGAAGCATCGCAGAAGCTCGCCGCCAAGCTCAGGATGGGACTTGAGAGCGTCATGCGCTTCTATCCCGTCCTCACGCGCAGACTCGAATACGCCGAGCCGCCGGAGGAGTTCATGGACGGACTCTCGTATATTGACGCTGATGTTCCCACGCCCGGCACTGCAGGCGCAATTCTGGCGAAGCATCCTGGCGGGCTCGCCGCCAAGATCGACTTGTACCAATGGCTCAAGTGCCAGGACGACCTTGATGAGCAGCCGGACGGCAAGTGGTTCCGCACCGAGAGCTGGATGGGGCTGCTCAAGTCCGACCATTGGAACAACTCGCCATGGGATGACGATCTATACGGTTCAGGACGATGGCAGTTCCCAGCATTCCCCCTTGAATCCAACGACGAGCCATCCCAGACATGACGAACACCATCCAGAGCCCAGGCCGGGGAAAGTCTCTGCGCGCCACGTGGGGCGCGGATGTGGCGATCATGCTCAATCGCCACGAGCGGGAGCTTGCAGCGGGCTCTGCAGACACCTGGAGCAACCGCCGCACACCCGTCGGCCGTCTCGCTCCGTTCTCCGTCCGCTGGAGCGAGGCGGACTCGTGCCTCGTCGTCTATCTTCCGGACGGCTCCTGCAGCCTGCTCGGCACGACCATTCTGAACGTCGCGGCCACGGGAGGGGGCGGTTGGCACAAGGTGCACTGGGGCGCGCAGAAGCTGTCCGCCGCCGGCGAGGTCTCCGTGCGCGCGCACGTCAAGGCGCGCGTGTCCGTCGCCGGCGGCGCCGTCCATCCAGTGGTGCTCGTGGACGCGGAGTCGTCCACTGCGGCCAACAACGAATACGCAAAGGCCGGCGACGTTTGGAGCATGGAGATCGCGAAGTGCACGGTGACGGCGGACACGTCTGGCACCGAGCCGGTGTACACACGCACAGTGCGCCAGTTCTGGTCGGGTCCGGCCGACTGGCTTTCCGAGACGGCGCTGGGGCTGCTCGAACTGCACTGGGCCCTCTCCGCCGCGTTCGCGTCCGCGACCGACACCGTCGCCTTCACGCCGACGTTCGCCAATCCGCCGGGCGCCTCCGCGCCCGTCACGAACGGCGCGTGGGACCTGGGGGGCGCGTCCTCCTACGTCGTCGCGCTGCCGTGCTCGGCCTCGGAGTCGAAGGCGTACTACGTGGTGGACATGACGGGGTCCGCGCCCGTCTCCAGCGTCACCGCCACGGCGCCATCGGCGAACCTGGACCAGAAGCTCGTGTACCACGTGTACACGCTTCAGCACGGGCGCGTCGTCGCGGACAGGCG
>JAFUDL010000298.1 GCA_017459225.1 Kiritimatiellia bacterium | reverse complement strand
GGTGGTTGTGTGGTTGGGTGGTTGGGTGGTTGTTTGGTTGGGTGGTGGGGTGGTTTGGTGGTTGGGGGGTTAGGTGGTTGGGTGGTTGGGTGTTTAGGTGGTTGGGTGGTTGGGTGGTTGAGTGGTTGGGTGGTGGGGTGGTTGGGTGGTTAGGTGGTTAGGTGGTTGGGTGGTTGAGTGGTTGGGTGGTGGGGTGGTTAGGTGGTGGGGTGGTGGGTAAAGGGCTTAACTACCCAACCACCAAACTACCAAACCACCAAACTACCAAACTACCCAACCACCAAACTACCAAACCAGTTAATTTACAATATCTGCAGCGCCAAAAACGGTTCCCTTGCGTATGGTCTTGGGACTGCGCGTTCGGTCTGAACGCCGTTGGCGACCACTTTCACGGTGATGTCGCCCTGGAACTGGTCGTAGCGGCTCCAGGCGCAGACGATTGCTGCGGCGAGATCGAGGTCGGCGGGAGATGCAACGGAAGGGAGGATTGCTGTTGGACCTGGAACCGAGACGGGGGCGACGAGCGTGTCGGACGGGGCGAGGCGTTCCTGGAGGGTGCGGTTCTCCTGGGCGTCGCGGCCGAGAATGATGCCGGTGCCGCTTGGCAGGCGGAAGCGGCGGGCGATGTTGAGAAGTTCAACGAGGCGGCGTTCGCGAAGGCCCTCGTGGTCGAGAAGGTCCTTGAGGCGGCGTCCGAATCCCTTTTCGGTGAGTTTGCAGCCACCGGCGGGGGAGGGGTAGTCGACGAGGCCGAACTGCGCGGCGAGGGCCATCTGCGGCTCGCGGCGGCGTCCGGAGAGGGCGAGCAGTTTTGAGCGGTCGATCAGGCCTTCCTGTTCGGGGATGGTGGGTTCGAGAAGCTGGGCGCAGAGCGGACGCAGCAGGCGGCCTTTGAGACCGGAGCATTTCTCCACGACGCCGAGGGACTGCTTGTTCTGCGACATCGGGCGCTGGTTAAGGACTTCGCCGGTGGAGACGAAGTCGAATCCGAGCGATGTCATCATCTCGCCCGCGCGCGCTATCATGCGCGCGTGGCAGTCTATGCAGGGATTCATTGCGCCGCCGAAGCCGTGCGGTGGATTTTCGACGAGGGCGATTTCGTCGTCCGTGAAGTCCACCACGTGGAGTGGCAGATCGAGCGCGGCGGCGGCCTTCTTCGCGCTGTCGGGCTGGAAGAAGGGGGTGGCGAACGTCACGCCCTCCACGTACGCGCCGGCTGCGCGCAGCACGCACACAGCGAGCTGCGAGTCGAGTCCGCCGCTCAGCAGGCTGAGACCTTTGGCCGTTTTTTCCGTTGTCATAGGCACTTCACAAGGGGCTTGTACTTTGCGAGGTAGGCGGCGTTCTTCTCGTCGCCGCCAGGGGCGTTGGCGGAATTCCACACGGGGGGAGTGATGCCGCGCTCCACGCACTGGCGGCAAGTCTCGATCTCGAGGAGGTGGGCGATGGTGAAGTCCACGACGTTCGATATGGGAGCGATGGGGGTGGACATTCCGGGAACGGTGACTACGGCGTCGCCTACGGGGTTGTAGTCGTCGATGCAGACGTCGGCGTAGTCGAAGAGGTTCTTGCCGTTCGGGTGGCGGATGAAGTGGTCTTTGGGCATTTCGTTCTGCCAGTGGGACGAGGCGACGGCGATGATCTTGGCGCCGCGCTTCTTGCATTCCTCGGCGGCGTCGATGGTGGCGGGGTTGATGCCGATGTTGTGGAAGAAGATCACAACGTCGTCCTTCTTGATGTCGTAGTACTTGATGATCGAGGCGCCGAAGTTGACGGTGCGTTCAAGCTCGAGGTACTTCAGGGCCTGGTTGAAGACGGAGAGCGCCGTTTCCATGAGGGGGTTTATGTTGGCGAGACCGCCGGCGCGGAAGAACATCTCGCCCATGGCGAGGGTGGTATGTCCGCCGCCCGCGTAGACGTTGATGAGCTTGTCGGCGGCGATGGCGTCCGCCATGAGCGTGGCTGCGGCCTTGATGTTGGCTTCCTGTTTTTCGGCGACGGCCTTGATGTTGGCGATCGCCGTGTCGATGTATCCGAAGTCGTTGAGCATGGGTTTGTTCCTTTCTGGTGGAGGAATTATAGCATATTGGTGTCAGATATGCTATAATCTTCCGCCGTGCAAATAAGAAGGACAGTTTATCGTTATGTCCGGAAACGGCAGGTGAGGCAGCAATGCGGATAACGCGAGAGTCGAGCTACGAGGACGCTCCGAAGGGGCGTTTTGAGGCGCTCAGGCGCCACGTGGTGACGTTTTTCGCCAACGTGGGCAACACGGGGCGGCTGGCGGTGGAGTCGCTGGCGTGCCTGCCGGCCGTGCTTGCGCGCGGCGACTCGCGTGCGGCGTTCATGCGCCAGTTGTACGTTACGGGAATACGCACGCTGCCGGTGATATCGGTGGTGGGTCTCTTTACGGGGATGATACTTGGGCTTCAGGTGGGTCTCGTGCTGAGAAGGTGGAACCAGGAGATCTATCTTGGGGCGCCGGTGATGCTTTCGCTCATAAGGGAGATGGGGCCGTTCATGACGGGAATATGCCTTTCGTCGTGCGTGGGTTCGGCGATAGCGGCTGAGCTTGGCACGATGACGGTGAACGACGAGGTGGCGGCGCTTGAGATAATGTCCATATCGCCCGTGCGGTACCTTGCCGCCCCGAGAATGGGCGCACTGCTCGTTATGTCGCCGATTCTCGCGTTCTACGGCTGCGTGCTCGGCGTGGTGGGCGGGGGCGTCGTTGGGCAGACGCAGCTCAACGTGTCGTTCCAGCAGTACATCACGAGCGCGATGTCGGTTGCCGCCACGAAGGATCTGTTCGTGGGCCTTTTCAAGGCGACCATATTCGGGATAGTGATAGGCGCGGTGAGCTGCCATGAGGGCTTTGCCACCAGGCTGGGCGCTGTCGGCGTGGGACGGGCCACGCAGCGCTGCGTGATAACGTCGTTCCTCCTCATCCTCATGCTCGGGTACATGATCACCCGCATGTTCTACATCGAGTTCAGCATATGATAAGGTTCGACAACGTCGTGAAGAAATTCGAAGGGCGCGCCGTGCTGGACGGGGTGTCGTTCGAGGTCGCAAAAGGCGAGATACTCGCGATCGTGGGGCCCAGCGGCACCGGCAAGAGCGTGACGCTGAAGCACCTCGTGAGGCTGCTCACGCCAACGAGCGGAAGCGTGTGGCTTGACGCCGTGGAGATATCCTCCGCCACGGGCCGCCAGCTCGAGGATGTCCGGAGCCATTTCGGTTACCTCTTCCAGGGCGGCGCGCTGCTCGGGTGGCTCACCGTCGCGGAGAACGTGGCGCTGCCGCTGCGCGAGCGCTCGCACCTCGCGGACGGCGAGGTGGAGAGCCGCGTTGCGGAGGCGCTGGACGCGGTGGAGATGCTGGACGCGGCGGACCGCTATCCGGCGGAGATCTCCGGCGGCATGCAGAAGCGCGCAGGTCTCGCGCGCGCGATCGTAAGGCAATCTGACATCATCCTCTACGACGAGCCCACGTCCGGACTCGATCCCGTCACGTCCGTGACCATCAACCGTCTCATCCGCCGCCTCAACGTCGAGCGCGGCATAACGTCGATCGTCGTCACGCACGACCTCCAGAGCGCCCTCCTCTTCGCGCACCGCATCCTCATGCTGAAGAACGGCCGCGTGGTGGAGCTCTCCACGCCGGAGGCCTTCGTGCGTTCGGCAAATCCCGAAGTGCGCGAATTTCTCGACGCGCAGTTCATCACACCTGATCTTCTGGAGAAGAAGCTATGAGCAGAAAGAACAAGGACGTATTCTCGGAGTTCATCGTGGGCGTGTTCATGGTAGCAGTGCTCGCGCTCCTCGTGTACTTCACCATCGTGATATCCGGCGTGGACCTCCTCGCCGGGCGCGAAAAGACCACGGCCACCATCACGTTCACGGACGTCGGCGGCCTCAAGGAGCGCGACAACGTGATCTACCGCGGCATGAAGGTGGGCACGGTCGAGCAGATAAAGCTGGCGCCCTCCAACATCGTCGTCACCGTGAAGATCGACCGCGACGTGGTGCTGCGCAAGAGCGCCTACATCAGCGTTGCGTCGCTCTCGCTCCTGGGCGGCAACTATCTCGTCCTGGAGGAGGGTGAAGGCGCGGTGCAGCCGCTTGCCACCACCAGCTTCCACGGCACGCCGCCCATGGACTGGATGCGCGACCTTGGCGAGATCGCCCGCTCCATCAAGGAGGTGACCGCGCAGGGCGCGCTCAAGGGAATCATCTCCAACGTGGAGGAGACCGCCGAGAACGTGAACAAGATCGTGGCCCGCGTGGAGCGCGGCGAAGGAACGGCGGGCAAGTTCCTCTCCAAGGACGACACGGTGTACGCCGACGTGAAGTCCGCAGTGGCCGACGCGAAGCAGGCCCTCGCCAACGCGCAGAAGACGTTCGACAAGACGGCCGAGATCTCCGAGCGCCTCTCGAAGGGCGAAGGCACCCTCGGCAAGCTGCTCTCTTCCGACGACACCCTCTACGCCGACGTCAAGAAGACGATGGCCAGCGCCGCCGAGATCTCCGAGCGCCTCTCGAAGGGCGAAGGCACGATGGGCAAACTCCTTTCGAAGGACGACGCGGTGTGGGCCGATCTCAAGGAGTCGGTCGAGAACGTCAAGGCCGCGACCGCGAAGCTCAAGGCAGGCGAAGGCCTTCTCGCGCGCGCCTTCAACGACAAGCAGCTCGCCGACGACGCGTCTACTCTCGTCTCGAATCTCAAGGCTGTTGCCTCGCGCCTCGAGAAGGGCGAAGGTACCCTCGGCAAGCTCACAAGCGAAAGCGCGATGTACGACGAACTTTCCGCTCTCATCAAGGACGTTCGCCAGATTGTGGACAACTACCGCGACACCACGCCCATAACAACCTTCGGGTCTTTGGCCACAGGGGCGCTATAA
Organism: Kiritimatiellia bacterium; assembly: GCA_017459225.1. GTDB lineage: Bacteria > Verrucomicrobiota > Kiritimatiellia > RFP12 > UBA1067 > RUG572. The sequence goes on along the minus strand of JAFUDL010000298.1, from coordinate 588 downwards.
AACATTAATTTTTTCCATTTCGTTTTTTCCAAAAATCGTGTATAATTGTTGTGCATTTTCATGGGGGAGTGTACACTTCCCCACGTCCAAGGCATAGTAAGCGGCGGAGTAGGCATGAAGAAAAGCATTTTGACAGCATTGTTGAGCGTGCTGGCGCTGGGCGCCTGCGCGGAGTCGGTCACGCCCGAGATGGCGAAGGCCGCGGCGAACGCATGGGTTCTGCGCAACGAGCACTTTGGTGCGGGGCGCGAAGCCGTGACGGTGCGCACAGTCTGCGACACCAACAAGGCACAGACCGTTCTGTGGCACCAGGTGTCCATGACAGGCAATGGCTGCGTGTTCGTGGCGCCAGTCACCGAGATCGAGCCCATCATGGTCGCTTTGGACAGCGATCCAGGCGAGCTTCCCAAGAAGCATCCTCTCCGCGGTATACTTTCCGCCGACATGCGCGGGCGTCTGCGCTTCCTCGGCCTCTACGAGGAGGATCCGCCCGCCGGCCCGCGCCTCCAGAGCGTCGCGCCTGCCTCCTCCGCCGACGACGGGCAGAAGGCCGCCGCCGCCGAATGGGCGGCGCAGGAGCGCGCCAAG